>DATCDC010000026.1:0-6386 GCA_036510915.1 Solirubrobacteraceae bacterium
TCTAGAGGACCGGCAGGTAGCGGTCGAGCTCCCACTGGGTGACCTGGACGCGGTAGTCCTCCCACTCCTGGCGCTTGATCTCGATGTAGCGGTTGAACATGTGCTCGCCGAGCGCGCGCAGCACGAGCTCGGACTCAGAGGTCAGCTCGACGGCCTCGCCGAGCGTCTCCGGGAGCTGCTCGATGCCCAGCCGGCGGCGATCGTCGGCGGCCAGGTGGTAGAGGTTCTTGTCCATCGGCTCGGGCAGCTCATAGCCCTTCTCGATCCCCTCGAGGCCGGCCTGCAGCAGCACGGCGAACGTCAGGTAGGGGTTGCACGCGGGGTCCGGGCAGCGCAGCTCCATCCGCGTCGCCTGCTCCTTGCCGGGGTGGTAGAGCGGCACGCGCACGAGCGCCGAGCGGTTGCGCCGCGACCAGGCGACGTACACCGGCGCCTCGTAGCCGGGGACGAGGCGCTTGTAGGAGTTGACCCACTGGGCGAAGATCGAGCTGACCTCGCGCGCGTGGCGCAGCTGCCCGGCGATGAACGCCTTGCCGACGTCGCTGAGGAAGTACGGGTCGCCCTCGTCGAAGAACGCATTGCGCCCGCCGGAGAACAGCGACATGTGCGTGTGCATGCCCGAGCCGTTCTCGCCGAACAGCGGCTTGGGCATGAACGTCGCATGCCAGCCGTACTTCATCGCGTACTCCTTGACCGTGATGCGATACGTCATGCAGTCGTCGGCCATCTTCAGCGCGCTCGAGTAGCGCATGTCGACCTCGTGCTGGCTGGGGCCGACCTCGTGGTGGCTGTACTCGACGTGGATGCCGAGCTGCTCGAGCGCCAGCACCGTCTCGCGCCGCACGTCGGAGCCGGCGTCGAGGGTCGTCAGGTCGAAGTAGCCGCCCTCGTCGAGGACCTCGGTTCCGTGCTTGTCCTTGAAGAGGAAGTACTCGAGCTCCGGGCCGACGTTGAAGGTGTCGAAGCCCATCTCTGCGGCGCGCGCGAGCGCGCGCCGCAGGACGTGGCGCGGGTCGCCCTCGTACGGGGTGCGCTCCGGCGTCAGCACGTCGCAGAACATCCGCCCGACGCCCTGCTCCTCGGGGCGCCACGGCAAGACCGCGAACGTCTCCGGGTCGGGCATCGCGATCATGTCCGACTCCTCGATGGCGTTGAAGCCGGTGATCGAGGAGCCGTCGAAGCCCATCCCGTCCGCGAACGCGTCCTGCAGCTCGTCGCGCCCGATCGAGAAGGACTTCAGCTGGCCCAGGATGTCGGTGAACCAGAAGCGGATGAAGCGGATGTTCCGCTCCTCGCAGATCGCCTGGACGTCGGCAGCGGTCTTGGGCGTATCGGCCATGCGCGAGACCCTAGTGGGAGCGCGCGCGACCCGCCCTGGCCAGATGGCGAAATCTAGACGCGCGCGGTTGGACGCAACCACCGCTGCGCCCAGGCGTGCAGGGCGTCCACGGCGGGAGCGAGGCTGCGGCCCATGTCGGTCAGCCGGTAGCTGACGCGCACCGGCGGGCCGGGATCGACCTCGCGCTCGATCACGCCGCGCGCCTCGAGCTCCTTCATCCGCTCGGAGAGCAGCCGATCCGACAGCTGCGGCACCGCGGCGGCGATCTCCGAGAAGCGCATCGGCTCACCTTCGAGCAGCACCGCGATGATCGCGCCGGTCCAGCGGCGGCCGATCAGCTCGATCGCCTGGTGGTAGAGCGGGCAGCAGGGCTGCTGCGAGCCCTCCCGGCTCTCTGGTCGCAGGCCCATGGCGCGCACAGCCTACCGGCGCGGACGGCGTCGATCAGGCCGCCATCAGGCGGGCTTTCTCGGTCGATCCGTCGACCGGGACGTCGCCTGCGACGTTCACCATCGCCGTGAACGACTCGAGCGCCACGATCGCGATCGACTCGATCAGCTGCTCGTCGCTCCAACCGGCCTCGCGGGCCTCCTCGTGCAGGTACATCGGCGGGTTGCCGCGGTCCTCGACGAGGGCGCGCAGATAGCGCAGCAGCGCCGCCTCGCGCGGGTCGGCGGACTCGAAGCGCCGAGCGCCGGCGATCTCGTCGAGGCTCAGCCCGGCCAGACGGGCCGAGCGGCTGTGCGTCGCGAGCCCCGGCTCGGACCCGTGGTGCTCGGCCAGCGCGAGCGAGATGCGCTCCAGCGTCTGCGGCGGCAGCGAGCCGTGGCGCAGCTCGGAGCGGAATCGCGCGTAGCCGCGCAGCGCGGCGGGCGAGCCCGCCAGGACGCCGAGGAAGTTCGGCAGCTGCCCGGCCGTGGCGAGCGCGCCGCGCAGGACGGGGACGGAACCTTCGGGGGCACTGAGCTCGTCGTGGACGGGGAACCGGCTGATCGAGGGCATGGCGGGCCTTTTCGCGGCTGAGGGGTGCGGTCGGTGCTGCTGTCCATCCCGAAACCTTCTTACTTCTCGTAAGCCTACAGCGGTCCGGGCGTCAGATGCAACTCCCGCGTGGGGTGCGTACCCGTCCTACGGCGGCGCGCACCGCCGGGCGCGAGTTGCGACGCGCCAGGACAGGCAGATCGATGCAGCGGCCATCGCGTGCCGGCCACGGCCGACGGGGCGGCGCCGCAGGCGCCGCAGTCCGGGGCGGCGCCGCCGCTCAGCCGTGCGCGCTCATCGCCGCGACGAGCACAAGCGCGAAGCCCAGGAAGACGGCCCAGAGCGCGAGCCTGTCGGGGCGCTGGGCGGCGCGATCGACCGCGCGCGGCGCCGGCCTGCGGCGCTCGACCTCGACCAGGCGCCGCGGCGCCGGCGACTCGGCCGGGCGGCCGGTGATCTGGACGGTGCGCCGGCTGCGCGGGGTGCTGCGCGGCGGCGTGCGGGCGACGGCGAGCTCGTCGGTGACGGGCTGCACGGCCTCGCGGGGCGTGAGCGTGGCCGAAGCGCCGGGACGGCGACCCTCGAGGCCCTCGCGGAGATGCTCGACGTCCGCCCACCAGGAGCGGGCCTCGTTGTGCGACATGTGCGGCGATCCTCTTTCGTGAGCGCCTACGGGGTTAGCTGACGGGCTCGCGCTGAAAGAGCTGCGCTACGCCGAGACATCTCGGCGATTCGCCCCAGTTCGTGGGTCCCCCGCTTCCCTCAGGCCGCTCACGCTGTGGCGAGAGCCATCGGGAACTCAGCGGTGTATGACCCGACGATCGTAGCCGACCGGCGGGCGGATCCGCGCCGCGACGCCGCGGCGGGCGCCGCTCAGCGGCCGGCGACGCTGGCGACGTACTGCGCGACCGCGGCGATCTGCGCGGCGCTGAGCTGGCCCTTGAAGGCCGGCATGGGCCCGCCGCCGACCTCGACCTGGTGCTGGACGATCGCCGCGCTCGGCTTGAACTGGTCGAGGCTGGGGCCCACCTGACCCGAGGCGCCTGCGGCCTTCAGGGTGTGGCAGGAGGCGCAGTTCTGCGCGAAGACGGCCTTGCCCGCAGTGGACGCGGAGGGCGTGCCGGTCGTCGCCGTCGGCGTGGAGGCCGTCCCCGTCGAGGTCGCCGGCGCCGCGGGCGTGGTCGCGGCGGGCGCGGGCGCGGCGGCCGGCGTGCTCGCCGTTCCGGTCTGGGTCTGGACGCCTGCTCCGCGGCCGGCGACGGCGGCGATGTAGGCGGCGACGTCCTTGGCGTCCCCGCCGGTCAGCAATCCGGCCGGCATGTTGCCGTTGCCCTGCGCGCGCCCCATCTGGATCGCGTTCAGGACGAGCGCCGCGGGAGGCTGCCTGACGTCGAGGTTCGGGCCGATCTGGCCGACCGCGTTCGCCGCGCGCAGCGCGTGGCAGGTCGCGCAGTTCTGGGCGAACAGCTCGCGGCCCTTGGTCTCGGACGCAGTCAGGTGCACGCCGCCGACGGCCTTCCTGTCCGCGTGCTGGGCGTTCTTGACGAGGATCAGCGCCGGAATGCCGAGGCCGATGCCGATCGTCACGAAGGCCACCCCGATGTAGAGGAGCGCGTTCGACTCGCGGGCAGGCGGCTCGTTGCCGGGCTTGCGACGCCCGGCAAAGGCGCTCGCGACGACGATGAAGCCGATCGCGAGGATCACGGCGACAAGTATCGAGACAGCGACCATCGGCGCGGCAGATTACACGCTCGGCCCGCCGCCTCGCTCAGCGGCGGCGCCCCTGCGCGAACGACATGACCGGCGGCGCCACGGCGCGAAAGCCGTCCGACCCCCCGCCGCCGGCCGCGATGCGCCCGGCGTCGCGCTCCTCCATGGCCCGTTCGAGCTCGCGCAGGTCCAGCGGCGAGAAGTCCTTGACCTCGGCGCCCACGCGCTCCTCGGTCTCCAGCGCCATGAGCCGGCGGACGAGCACGTTGATGCCCCCGCCGGCGGCCGGATGGCGCTCGAGCAGACCCTCGGCGACGACGAGCGGCTCGGTCCGCACCGCGAGCCGGTGGCGCTCGTAGACCTGCGGCGGGATGACGAGGTTCACCGTCCCGTGCTCGTCCTCGAGCAGCATGAAGACGATGCCGCTCGCCGTGCCGGGGCGCTGGCGCGCGACCACGAGCCCGGCCACCCGCACCCTGCGACCGTGGGCGATCCGGCCCAGGTCCGCGCTGGTCACCGCGCCGCGCTCGGTGAGCCGGCCGCGCAGCAGCGCCAGCGGATGGGCGGCCGTCGTCAGCCCGGTCGTCGCGTAGTCGGCGAGCATCGCGTCCCACGCACCGAGCGGGGCGAGCTGCGGCGCGGCGGGCAGATCGAGCGGCAGCGCCAGCTGCGTGCCCTCCCGCCCCCGCACGGACCGCGGCGCCGCCGCGATCCCGAGCTTCCACAAAGCCTCACGGCGCGCATAGGGGGCCGTCCCGCCTCGCTCCTGCACACGAGCAGCCGAGGACATGGGCAGCGGCGGCGAGGCGCCGGCCGACGCCAGCGCGTCGCAGGCGCCCGCCCATGCGAGCCGCTCCAGCGACGGGCGCCCCGCGCCCGCGCGTGAGGCGAGGTCCTCGAGCGAGCGGAACGGCCCGCCCGCCTCGCGCTCGGCGACGAGCGCCGCGATCTCGTCCCCGCGCACGCCGAGCACGTGGCCGAGCCCGAGGCGGACCGCGCCATCAGATGCCACTGTGCACCCCACGCCGCTGGCGTTGACCTCCGGCGGGTGCACCTCGATGCCACGCCGCTGCGCCTCGTGGACGAGCGCGTCGGGCGGGTAGAAGCCCATCGGCTGCTCGTCGAGCAGCGCCGCGAGGAACTCGGGGCCGTAGTGCACCCGCAGCCAGGTCGACTGGTAGGCCAGCAGGCCGAACGCCGCGCCGTGGGCCTTGGGGAACCCGAAACCCGAGAAGCCGATGATCATCCGGAAGATCCGCTCGGCGAGCTCTTCGTCGACGTCCTCCCAGCGCGCCATCGCGCCCTCCACGAAGCGCCGGTGGTGCGACTGCACCGCGGCGAGCGAGCGCTTGCGGCTCATCGCCCGGCGCAGCCCCTCGGCCTCCCCCGGCGAGAAGCCGGCGAACGCCATCGCGACCTCGATCACCTGGTCCTGGAAGATGATCGTGCCGAGCGTGTCGCGCAGCACCGGCTCGAGCGAGGGGTGGTCATAGGGCACCACGTAGGACGGGTCGGCGCGCAGCGCCTGGCGGCGTCGGATGTAGGGGTTGACCGCCCCGCCCTGGATCGGGCCCGGGCGCACGATCGCCACCTGGATCGTGATGTCGTCGAGGTTCTCCGGCCTGGTGCGCAGCAGCGAGGCCATCTGCGCGCGGCTCTCGATCTGGAAGACCCCCGTCGTCTCCGCGTTCTGGATCGCGTCGTAGACCTGCGGGTCGTCGTAGGGGATCCGCGAGAGGTCGATCCGCTCGTCGCGCCGCGCCGCGATCTGCTCGACGCAGCGCTCGACGGCGGAGAGCATCCCGAGCCCCAGCAGGTCGATCTTCAGGAAGCCCGCGTCGGCGCAGGAGTCCTTGTCCCACATGACCATCTGGCGGCCCTCCATCGCCGCCGGGACGACGGGGCAACAGTCGATCAGCGGCCGCGTCGCGATGATCATCCCGCCCGAGTGCTGGGAGAGGTGCCGCGGCAGGCCGTGGGCCTCCTGCGCCAGCTCGGCGAGGTGGCGCCAGCGCGTGGGCGGCTCCCCGGCCATGCGCTCGGGGCCCAGCGCCGTCGCGATGTCGGCCTCGATCCCCTTCGAGGACCAGCCCTCCGACCCCCGCGCCACCCGCTCGATCTCGCCGGGCGGGAGGCCGAGCGCCTTGCCGAGCTCGCGGATCGCCCCGCGCGAGCGATAGGTCGGGAAGGCGGCGACGAGCGCCGAGCGCTCGTGCCCGTAGCGCTCGTGGATCCGAGGGATCAGGACCTCGCGCACGTCGCGTGGGAAGTCGAGGTCGATGTCCGGCAGCGCGCGGATCTCCTCGTTGAGGAAGCGGCCGAGGAAGAGCTTGTTGGCGACCGGATCGACGTGCGA
>DATCDC010000027.1:0-70016 GCA_036510915.1 Solirubrobacteraceae bacterium
GACGCTGTGCTCGGTGCCGGCGCCGAGGCCGGCGCCCGCCGAGAGCGACCCGCGAATCCCCGTGTCGCGCGTACGGACCTCGTAGACGCGCTCCTGCGCGGTGCCGGCGAGGTCGAGCCGTGCCCGCAGCGCGCGCGTGACGGCGACCGCGTCGCCGAGCCGCAGCCGCGGAGCGCGCACGGCGCGGATGAAGGCGCCCGCCACGGCGAGACTCGCAGGATCGGTCAGATCCAGGTGGCGCTCGAGCTGTGCGACGCGGCCGCGGCGCAGCGGCGGCAGCACGCTGCCGAGGACGTCGCGCAGCGCCCGCGGCAGGACGGCCCCGCCCTGGATGCGGCGCGTCTCGCCGATCGCGAGATCGAGCGGCCGCCCGTGGGCGTCGACGGTCAGCGTGTAGCGCTCCTCCCCGCCGAGCAGCCCCTCGCCCTGCGGCCCGGCGCCGAGGCCGACCGATCCGGTCAGGACGTTGCGGCGGCGGATCGTGAAGCTGCGCTCCCCGCTCGCGCGATCCATGCGGGTGCCGAGCAGATCCTCGGCGTCGAGTTGCAGGCCGAGGACAGCGAGCCGTGCTCGGACCTGGGTGTCCATGCCATGCTCGCCGAAGACGACGTCGGGCGCAGGCGGCGGCGCGGGCGGTGAGCGTCCCGGCCGCACCAGCCACCCGTTGCGCCCGCCGGTCGGCACGACCGCGGCGATCCGGCGCAGCAGCTCCTCGGCAGCGGCCGGGCCGCGCAGGTGCCACACGCGCCCCTGACCGAACCGGCCCTCGGCGCTCCCGCCGAGCGTGACGCCGATGGAGTGCTCACCGAACCCGAGCTCGGCGCCGATGCTCGCCTCCAGCCCCGCCGCCCCGCCGTTGATCAGCGTCACGACCTCCGAGCCGTCCGAGCGGCGCTCGCGCACGACCGTGCGCCCCCCGGAGAGCCGCACGAGGGCGAGCCGCACGCTGAGCTGGTCACTGGTCGAGCGCGAGGCGACGACGCACGGCGCGCGGTCACGGTCGCAGTCCCCCGCGCCGACCACGCAGATCGCACGCGCGAACTGGGCGGCGATGATCTCGGCCAGGCCGGCCGCCGAGACCGCCGCGGCGCCGGCGGCCAGCACGACGAGCGCCAGCAGGACCAGCGCGACGTACTCCAGCGTGGACTGACCGCTCCGGGTGCGCACGCGTCGACCCTCGCGCCGATCCGGTGACGGCGCCACGACACGGGTGCGACGCGACGGCGCACGATCAGCGGTGGCGGAACCACGATCCGGCCTCCAGGTCGCGGAACACGACGAGGTCGCGTCCGTCGATCGTCACGACCTCCCAGTAGCGCCGGCGCAGCGGCGTGCCCGTCCACCAGCGGTCCTCGATCAGCCACGACTCGCGCACGGCGACGACCTCGTGCCCGTCGACGTCGATCGGCCGCCCGCCGCGGCCGGCGAGCACCTGCGCAGAGCGCGGGACGGCCAGGCGGCGGGCCCCCGGCGTCATCCCTCGCCCCCTTCGAACGGCGTCAGCACGGCGCGGCGCTCGGGCACCCGCGAGTCGGGGTCCACCGCCAGGACGCGCAGCGCGGCGTCGGGCCCGGCGGCGGCGCGCGCCTGGCCGACCGCCTCGCGCAGGCGCAGCGCGCGCTGGGCGCGCTTGTCGTCGAACAGGGCGCGGCCGGGCGCGGCCGGGGGCCCGAGCCGCTCCGCGGCCAGGCGCAGCGACTCGGCGGGAGCAGGGAGCAGCGCGAGGCGCGAGGTCAGCGCGAGCCGCATCCGCAGCGGGTCGGCGAGCGGCTCGCGGAAGACGACGCGCTCACGCCACGTCCCCCCTTCGACGAGCACCGCGGAGAGGACCGCCGCGCGCAGCGTCCGCCCGCGTCGCTCGCGGCGCGCCAGCAGACGATCGATCAGCAGCCCGAGCGCGCGCTCGAGCTGCTGGCCCGAAGCGGACTCCTCGAGGTCGAGCGTCTCCTCGAGCAGCTCGCCGGGCACGCGCGGGCGCAGCGGCGCGTCACGGCCGCGGGCGAGGTCGTGGGCCTCGAGCCCGGCGGGGCCGAAGCGGTCGGCGACGGCGGCGCGCGGCAGGGCGGCGAGCTGCCCGAGCGTGACGATGCCCAGGCGCTCGAGCGCCGTCGGCAGCGCCGCCGTCCCCGGCCGGCGGCGCAGGAGGGCGACCGGCTCGCTCGCCAGGCCCTCGGCGCCGGCGATGACGTGGGCGCTGCGCGTGCGGGCGCGCGTGGCGGCGGCCAGCGCGCAGAAGCGCGAGGGTCCGGCGCCGATCCGCGCGGGGGTCCGCAGCGCGCCGCGGACGGCCTGCACGACCCCGTCGAGCGAGCCGCCGTGCAGGCGCCCCAGCCCGCGCGCCTCGAAGCACGCGACGCCGGGCTGCTCGCTCTCGACCGCCGCGCCGACGGCCTCCAGGCGCGCCAGCACGCGCTCCCAGGCGTCCGCAACGCCCACCGGGTCGGGCGGCGTGAGGGCCAGACGGGGAGCGCGCGCGAGCGCCTCTCCCAGCCGCATCCCCGGATGGATCCCGAGCGCCTCGGCCGCCTGCGAGACCTCGCCGACGACCTGCCGGCGCCCGGGCTCGGGAGCGAGCGCCATCGGCCCCTGGGCGAGCGCCTCCCGCCCGCCTGCGGCGACGACGAGCTCGAAGCGTGGCAGGAGAACGCAGACGATCATCGAATCGAACACATGTTCGCATCAGGGGTATCCGTGTGCAAGGGTCCGTGCGAGGATGGCGTGGTGACCGACGCCGCCGCCAGCCTGCGCAGCCTCCTCGTCCCCGGCGACCCGCTGCTGCTCGTCAACGCCTGGGATGCCGCGAGCGCGCGCCGCTTCGCCGAGCTCGGCGCACGGGCGATCGCGACGACGAGCGGCGGCGTGGCGCGCGCGCTCGGCTTCGACGACGGCCAGAACACGCCGGTCGACGAGATGCTCGAGGCCGTCGAGCGCATCACGGCCGTCGTCGACGTGCCCGTGACCGCGGACATGGAGGCCGGCTACGACCTGCCGGCCGGCGAGCTCGCCGAGCGCCTGCTCGCCACCGGCGCCGCCGGCCTGAACTTCGAGGACAGCGACCACGCCCATCCGGGGACGCTCGTCCCGGCCGAGGACCATGCCGAGCGCATCGCGGTGCTCGCGCAGGCCGGCCTCGTCGTCAACGCGCGCATCGACGTGCACCTGAACGGCGTCGGCGCACCCGAGGCGCGCCTCGACGAGGCGCTGCGCCGCGCCGCCCTGTACCTCGAGGCCGGCGCGGACTGCGTCTTCCCGATCCTGCTCGACGATCCGGTGGATCTCGGCGCGTTCGTCGCCGCCGCCGGCGGCCCGGTCAACGCGCTGCTCTACGCCGGCAGCCCGCCGCTCGCGCGCCTGCGCGAGCTCGGCGTCGCGCGCGTGAGCGTCGGCTCGGGGCTGGCCAGCGCCGCGCTCGACCACGCCGCCGGCATCGCCCGCGCACTGCTCGGCGGCGACGACGAGCCGCTGCGCCGCGCGGACGGCGAGCTGTAGCGCGTGGCTGCGCCGCCGACGCGGCCGGCCGCCTCGGCGCTGCGCGAGGCGACGTGGCGTCCCTCGCCTCCCCAGCTCATCCGCCTGCTCGCCGGCCTGGCGCTGTTCGGGTTCGGCGAGGCGCTGCTCGTCCTCTCGAAGCTCGGGAACTCGCCGTGGACCGTGCTCGCCTCGGGCGTCTCGAAGCAGACCGGACTGGCGATCGGCACGGCGACGATCCTCATCAGCGTGATCGTCCTACTGATCTGGATCCCGCTGCGCGAGCGCCCGGGCTTCGGGACGGTCGCCAACGCGATCCTCGTCGGGCTGGCGATCGACGCCACGCTCGGCGTGCTCGCGCCGCCGTCGGCGCTCGCCGCTCGCGTGCTGCTCGTCGGCGCGGGCATCGGCATCGTCGGCCTGGGCAGCGGGCTCTACATCAACGCCGCGCTCGGGCGCGGCCCGCGCGATGGGCTCATGACCGCGATCCACCATCGCACCAGCCGGCCGATCGCGCTCGTGCGGACCGTGATCGAGGTCGGCGTCCTGGTCGCGGGGATCGCGCTCGGCGGGCTCTTCGGCCCGGCGACGATCGCCTTCGCGCTGCTGATCGGGCCGTCGGTCCATCTGGCGCTGCACCTGCTGCCGGCGTCCTCGCGCACGGCCTGAGAGCGCCGCCGGCGTCCTACTCCGGGGTGCTGAACATCCTGGCCAGGCGCATCGCCACGCCCCAGTCGCCCGAGAGGTCGAGCCGGCCCGCGAGCAGCGCGCTCGCCGGACCGAACTCGCCGGCGGCCATCCGGACGACGTCGGCGACGTCCGAGGAGATCGTGACCGCGGGCGTCGTCGCGGGCCCGCGGCGGCAGACCGCGCGATCCTCCTCGACGGCGATCGTCCACGTGTTCACGCGACCGTCGGTGCGGCGCAGGTCGAACTGCAACTCGCCGTTGAAGCCGCGTGCCCCGCTCGGATCGAAGCGCCGGGCCAGCTGCGCGAAGACGAGCCCCTGCGCGCGGCGCGAGCCGGCCAGGCGGTCGAGTCGGCGGTCGTCCGAGTGGACGACGAAGGACTCGAAGAGGCTCTGGATGCGGGCGCGCATGCGACGGCGGAGGGTACGCGCCCACGCGCGCACGTAGGACGGGCCCCCTTGCGGAGGCCCGTCCCGTAGCACGCCTGTAAGCCGGATTCTGTCGTGGACAGCCATCCATCTGTGCGACCTACCTGGACCTCGGCGGGCAGCCTGCGAACGGTCCTGCTTGGTCTTGCATCCGGTGGGGTTTGCCTGGCCGCCGTGTCACCACGACGCCGGTGCGCTCTTACCGCACCTTTTCACCCTTGCCTGTGCGCGGATGGGCGGACGTCCAGCCCACCCACGCCATCGGCGGTGTGTTTCTGTGGCACTTTCCCGCGGGTTTCCCCGGGTCGGTCTCCCGACCACCGCGCCCTGCGATGTCCGGACTTTCCTCGAAGGGATGTCTCTCCCTCCGCGGCTGTCCAGCGTGCATCAGGGAGCGTACCGCTGCGACGCCGGATGCGGAACCCGTCAGGACAGCTTTGCTCCGCAACTCGTGCAACCGCCACCGACAGGCCGCGACCCGTGTCCGTGGCGGGGCGTCATCGCCCCACCGCAGACCGGGCACGCGGCCGTCCGGTCGGAGCGGAGGCCCTCCCATACGCCGACGAGGAGCTCGTCGAGCGTGAGCCTGCCGCGGTCGTCGAGCTGCGGAAGCACGCGCTGGTCGCCGGGGTCGACGAGGTCGCGGTGATCCAGCTCGAAGCTGAAGGTCGTCTCGCGCCTGAAGAGCGTCGTAGCGCCAGCCATCAGGACACGCTCCGGAAGAGCCCGACGACGCGGCCCAGGACGCGAACGTCCTTCGAGCGGATCGGCTCCATCGTGCGGTTCTCCGGCTGCAGGCGGACGTGGTCGTGTTCGCGGAAGAAGCGCTTGACCGTCGCCTCCTCGCCCACGAGCGCGACGATGATCTCGCCGTCGGTCGCCGTCTCCTGGGGGCGCACCACGACGTAGTCGCCCTCGAGGATCCCGGCGTCGACCATCGAGTCGCCGCGTACGCGCAGGACGTACTCGCCGTCCTCGCCGCCGGCGGCCTGCGGCACCTGGACGTACTCCTCGATGTTCTCCTCGGCGAGGATCGGCTGGCCGGCGGCGACGGCGCCGACGACGGGCAGCCCCGGGCTGACGACCTTGCCGATCGCCTCCTGCACGGCCGCGCCCGCCCCCCGCGTGGCGCGATCGAGCAGCTCGAGCGCGCGGGGCTTGGACGGATCACGCCGCAGCAGCCCCAGCTTCTCGAGGTTCGCCAGGTGCGCATGCACCGTCGAGGACGACGTCAGCCCCACGGCCTTCCCGATGTCGCGCACGGTCGGCGGATACCCGTACTTCGCCGAGTAGCTCTTGATGAAGTCGAAGATCTCCTGCTGGCGCTTCGTCAGATCCATGGTGGCCCTCACCGGCTCGAATCGAACATGTGTTCGCTACGGTAGCGCGCCTGATGGACGGAACGCAAACGCGGGCGGGATCAGTCGTTTGCAGGGCGTCCCGGACGCCGTGAGGAGCCGCTCGGGAGCCGGAAGTCGCTGCTATCCTCGCCGTCCCCGCACGTCAGCGGGCCCGCTCTCGCGCCGATGGCGGAATTGGTAGACGCGCCAGGTTGAGGGCCTGGTGGGCTTCACGGCCCGTGGAGGTTCGAGTCCTCTTCGGCGCATGTGCGACGCACGGCAGCGGCCCCCGCTCAGGGGGCCGTCGTCGTTCCCGGCCGACACGAAGAAACGGCGAGGTCAGGCAACAGAAGCGTCAGGCAGGGCCAGACGCCCAACGAGCCGTCCACCACCAACCCGAGCGAGGGATCGTGGATGCATGAGGCGCCACGAGACCCGCGAGCAAGGCTCAGACGGCGAGCTTGAGCGCGGTGCGCTGCTCGGCGAACTCGTCGCCGACCGCGCGCAGGACCTCGAGCATGGCGGCCCTGGCCGGCGAGGCCCAGGCGTCGGCGAGGGTCGCGGCGACGATGCGCCGGTGCGGAGCGCTCGCGCCGAGCGACCGCACGACGACGTCGTCGCGCACGGTCACGAGCGCCAGGTCGGGGATCAGCGAGACGCCGACCCCGGCCGCGATGAAGCCCTGGATCGCGAGGTAGTCGTCGCTCTGGAAGGCGACGTTGGGCTCGAAGCCGGCCTTGGCGCACGCGCGCAGCAGGATCCGCGCGTCGGGGCACGTGCCCGAGTTGGAGCCCATGATCCACTCCTCGCCCGCAAGCTCCTCGAGGCGCAGCCGTCGGCGCCCGGCGAGCGGGTGGCCGCGCGGGAGCACGAGGAACATCGGGTCGTCGAGCAGCGCCATGCGCTCGAGGCCCTCGATCGCGGCGGCCGCATGGTCGTCGGCGGTCTCGATCGTGAGCGCGACGTCGGCCTCGCCGGCCTTGACGAGCGCCATCCCGTCCCCGGGCTCGGCGGGTCGCAGGGTCAGCTCGACGGCCGGGTGCGCGGCGCGGAAGCGCGCGATCGCAGGCGGCATCAGCGAGGAGGCGACGCTCGGGAAGGCGACGACGCGCAGGCGCCCGCCCCGCAGGCCGGCGATCGCCTCGAGCTCGGACTGCGCGTCGTCGAGGCGCGCGAGGATCGCATCCGTGTGGTCGACGAGCGCGCGGCCCGCATCGGTCAGCCGCACGCCGCGCGCCCCGCGCTCGACGAGCTTCGTGCCGGTCTCGCGCTCGAGCGCGGCCACCTGCTGGGAGATCGCGGACTGCGTGTAGGCCAGCGACTCGGCGGCGGCGGAGAACGAACCGCGGGCCGCGACCTCGCGCAGGACTCGCATGCGGCGGATGTCGAGCATCAGCGAAGCTTATACCCGGTGCGAGCTTCTGTCATTTGTGCTTCTAGGCCGTCGGTGGCACTGTGCCCGCCATGAGCACGTCACAGACCCCCACACTCCGCCGGCACGACGGCGAGACCGTCGTGCTGCGCCCCGCCCACCAGGGCGACGCCGAGGCCCTGCGCCGCCTCGCGATCATC
Organism: Solirubrobacteraceae bacterium; assembly: GCA_036510915.1. Lineage (GTDB taxonomy): Bacteria > Actinomycetota > Thermoleophilia > Solirubrobacterales > Solirubrobacteraceae > F1-60-MAGs163. The sequence goes on from DATCDC010000027.1 coordinate 7,498, forward strand.
GACAGCGCCGAGCCGCTCGACGGCGACGTCCTCGTCGCCGAGCGCGACGGCGTGATCCTCGCCGCGCACGAAATGCACGGCCCGCGCGTCATCGCCGACCCGTTCGCCCCGACGGCCGACCTCGTCGATCTCCTGCAGGCGCGCATCGCGCTGCTGCGGCGCGCCGGCGTCCGCCGGCGCGCCCGCTTCGCGCGGCGCCGCACCCACCCCCTCGCCGCACGGTGAGCGGCGTCGTGTGACACGCGCCGGCCACACCTCGGTCTCCCCTCCTCCCTGGCAGGTGTGGTCGGCGCTCGGTGCCATCTACGTGATCTGGGGCTCGACGTACCTCGCGATCCGCGTGATGGTGCGCGACATCCCGCCCCTGCTCGGCGCCGGCGTGCGCTTCGTGATCGCCGGAGCGCTGCTGCTCGCGATCCTGCGGGTGCGCGGCGGCCGCGGCGCGGTCGCCGTCGGCCGGCGCGAGCTGCTGGCCGCCGCGCTGGTGGGGCTGCTGCTGGCGGCGGGCGGCAACGGGCTCGTCACCCTCGCCGAGGAGCAGGTGCCCTCGGCGCTGGCCGCGCTGCTCGTCGCTACGGTCCCGCTGTGGGTGATCGTGCTGCGCCGGTTCGCCGGCCGCGAGCGCATCGGCGCGGCGACGCTCGTCAGCGTCGGCGTCGGGTTCTGCGGCGTGGCACTGCTGCTGCTCCCGGGCAGCCGGCCCGCGGGCGTGACGCTCGGCGGCATGGCCATCGTGCTCGCGGCAGCCGTCAGCTGGGCCTCGGGATCGTTCGCCTCGCCGCGGTTGCGGCTGCCCCGCGACCCGCTGCTGTCGACCGGCTGGCAGCTCACGATCGGAGGCCTCGTCCTGGTGGCGGTCGGCCTCGTCGCGGGCGAGGGCGCCCGCGTGCATCCCGGCCACACCTCCGCGGACGCCTGGCTGTCGCTCGCCTATCTGGTCGTGGTCGGCTCCGTCATCGGCTACAGCGCGTACTCGTGGCTGCTGCAGCACGTCGCGCTCTCGCGCGTGGCGACCTATGCCTACGTGAACCCCGTCGTCGCGGTCGTCCTCGGCTGGTGGCTGCTCGACGAGCATCTGCGGCCTGCGACGGTCGCGGCCGCCATCGTCATCGTCGGGTCGGTCGCGGTGACCGTGCGGCCGCGGACGGATGCGGCCGCGCTCGAGCCGGCGCCGGTCGCGGCGGCTACGCGGGCGTCGTCGTCGCCGTGACGCGCTGGCCCGGCACCGCGCCGGGACCGGCGACCACCACGACCTGCCGGCCGCGCAGGCCGGTCGCACCGCACTGCTCGCAGACGAGTGCGGCGTTGACCGTGCCGCCGCAGCCCTCGTGGAGGATCAGCGTCGGCGGGCCGGCAGGCGCGCGGTGCCGGTCGCCCCAGCCCATCAGGGCGATCAGGACGGGAAGCAGGTCCAGCCCGGCCTCCGTCAGCCGGTACTCGTAGCGCGGCGGGCGCTCCTGGTAGCGCCGGCGCTCGAGCACGCCCTCCTCGACGAGGCGCTCGAGCCGCGCCTGGAGCACGTTGCGCGCGATCCCCAGCTGCTTCTGGAAGTCGTCGAAGCGGCGCGTGCCGAGGAGGCACTCGCGCAGCACGAGCAGCGTCCAGCGCTCGCCGACGATCTCCAGCGTGCGCGCGATCGAGCAGTTCTGGGTGGCGTAGTCGCGCCCGAGCATCGCCGCCGAGTCTACCTGAGTTGCACGATGCGACTCGGAGGGCATGCGAGGCTGTGCACCATGGCTGAGGACTTCACCTGGCGCGACGGCGAGCGCACGATCCGCTTCGGGCGCGGGGCGCTCGCCGACGCCCCGGGGCTGCTCGGCGAGGGCTACACGCTGCTGACGACCGAGCGCGCGCGCTCCGCCGCGCCGGACGTGGTGGCCGCCGCGGCGACGGTCGTCGTGATCGGGCCCGGCCGCGTCGACGACCTCGCGGGCGACCTGCTCGACGACGGCCCCGTCGCCGGACCGCTCGTCGCGCTCGGCGGCGGCCGCGTGATCGACGTCGCGAAGGCGCTCGGCGCCGCGGGCGGGGACGGGGTCATCGTCGCCGCGATCCCCACGACGCTCAGCGCCGCGGAGATGACATGGGTCCACCGCCATGCACGCGGGGTCGACGCGTCGACGCCGCGCCTGCGCCCCCGGCTCGTGCTGAACGACCCCGCGCTGTCCGCCTCGCAGCCGCTCGCCGAGCTCGCCGCGAGCGCCGCCAACGCGCTCGGGCACGCGGTCGAGGGCAGCCTCACCGCGATGGCGACGCCCGTCCCGACGCTCGCCGCGCGCGACGCGGCGCGGCGCCTCGCCGCGGCGCTGCCGGCTTCCGGCGAGCCCGACCGCGACGAGCTGGCGCTCGGCGCGCTGCTCTCCGGCTACGCGATCGACGCCAACTGGTACGGCCTGCACCACGTCATGAGCCAGACGCTCGTGCGCGAGGCCGGCGCGGGCCACGGCCCGGCGAACGCCGCGGTCCTTCCCGTCTCCGCGGCCGCGCTCCGGCGGCGCAACCCCGAGGCGCTGGCCGAGCTCGACACGGTGATCGGCGAACCGGTCGAGGACGTCGCGCGGCGCTTCGCGAGCCTCGCGGGCGCCGCGCGGCTGCGCGACATCGGCATCGACGAGTCGGTGCTGGGGGCATGCGCCGACATCGCCGCGCAGCGCGCCGAGCTGGCGCTCACGCCGCCGCCGGCCGGCCCGCGCGAGCTCGGCGAGCTCTACCGCGAGGCGTGGTAGCAGCGCGCTACCAGGGACTCGTGACGAGCAGCGTGCAGCTGATCGCCCAGGCGATCGTGACGCCGACGGTCCAGCGGTTCAGGTTGCGCTCGACCAGGGAGCCGCCGCCGAGGTTGCCCTGGCCGGTGCCGACGCCGAAGGCGCCGGAGAGGCCCGCGTCCTTGCCCGAGTGCATGAGGATCAGGAAGATCACCACGATCGAGAGCAGCACGGTGAGGGCGTCGAAGAAGAACGTCATCGCTCGGCGATGGTAGCGACCGGATCGTCCTCGTGCGCGGGAACGTCGGGTGCCGGCTCGGGCACCTGGAGCGCGTCGGCCTCCCCCGGCGTGAGCGTGTCGAGCTCGTGCAGGATGTCGACGGCCTCGGCCCGCAGCTGGCGATCGAGCGTGCGCCAGTCCTCCTCGGAGAGCTTGCCTGTCCGGTAGTCCATCTCCGCGTCGCGGATCTCGCCGTACTTCGCCAGCCGCGCCGCGCGCAGGTCGGCGATGCGGCCCTCGTCGGCCTCGCGCACGGGTGTCATCGCCCCGCGGCGCAGCGGCTGGCCCACGAACAGCACGGCCAGTCCGACGAGCACGATCACGATGATGAGGGCGGCGACGTCCATGGGGCTCCCGCTTCGCCCTAGGCCCGGCCGAGGTCGCGGGCGACCCGCGCCGTGTAGCGCGCCCGGGACAGGCCGCGGGCGGCGCCGGCGTTCGGCCACGCGGCGGTGAAGCCGCCGAACAGGACGATCAGCGCGCCGAACCAGATCCAGCCGGTCAGCGGGGAGACGATGATGCGGAACTGCGCCGGCGGCGCGCTCTGCCGGTAGCGGGCCACAAGGCCGTTCAGCGCCTGCGCGAGGAAGAACGACTCGCGAGCCGGGCTGAGGCCGCCCGCGGCGGCCTTCGCGAAGACGGCGTCGCCCTTGCGCACGATCGGCAGCAGGTTCGAGATGTCGGGCTGCTCGGCGATCCACAGGTCGCGGCGCCAGCCGGCCTTGAGGCCGACCTCGCTCGTCGAGTCGCCGATGAAGTAGCGGCTCAGCACGCCGAGCGCGGGCGCATTCGTCGGGTAGTAGCCGCGGGTCGGGGACAGCAGCGCGACCTGCCTGCCGCCGTGGACGACGCGGATCTTCGACCCGAGCGTGATGCGCTCGAGCTCGCCCGCGCGCTGCTCGATCTTCGCGGTCGGGCGCAGGTAGGTGTACGTGTAGCCGCCCACGCGCGCGGACTGCCCGGGCTTGAGGACGACGTCGCGCGTGTGCTGGAAGGCGGACGAGGCGGCGACGCCGATGAAGATCAGCGAGATCCCGATGTGCACGATGTAGCCGCCGTAGCGCCGGCGATTGCGCTTGACGAGGCTGACGAGCGCCTGCGGCGCGTGCTCGCCGGTCATCAGCTGGCGCGCGCGCATCCCGCGCCAGAGCTCATGGACCGCGACGGCGATCGCGAACGTCGCCACGACGAACAGGATCATCGACTGCAGGTCGCTCGCGGCGTTCGTGAACAGCACGAGCAGGCCGCCGACGACGGCGGAGAAGATCACCGGGCCCCGGAGGGTGCCCCACAGGCGCCCGGGCGTCGTACGCCGCCAGGCGATCACCGGACCGATGCCGGACAGCAGCACGAGGATCAGGACGAGCGGGACGACGTACTGATCGAACCACGGCGGCCCGACCGCCGCCTTCTTGCCGGTCAGCGCCTCGGAGATCAGCGGGAAGAACGTCCCCCAGAAGACGACGAACGCGACGCCGACGAGCACGAGGTTGTTCGCCAGGAACGCGGCCTCGCGCGAGAACATCGAGTCCAGGTGGGCCTCGCTGCGCAGCACGTCGTTGCGGCGCGAGACGACGAGGTAGACGGATGTCACCACGAGCGCGCAGATCAGGCTCGTGAACGCCCAGGCGATCGTGTTGCCCTCCTCCACGAACGCGTGGATCGAGTCCAGGATGCCCGAGCGCACGAGGAACGTGCCGAGGATCGCCAGGATGCCGGTCGCCAGCACGAGCGAGGCGTTCCAGACCTTCAGCATGCCGCGCTTCTCCTGGATCATCACGGAGTGCAGGAACGCGGTGCCGGTCAGCCACGGCAGCAGCGAGGCGTTCTCGACCGGGTCCCAGGCCCAGTAGCCGCCCCAGCCCAGCTCGGAGTAGGACCAGCGCGCGCCGAGGATGATCCCGAAGCCCAGGCACAGCCAGGCCGCGAGCGAGAAGAAGCGGGTCGCGCGGATCCACTCGGCGTCCACGCGCCGCACGATCAGCGCACCGACGACGAACGCGAACGGGATCGAGAACAGGGTGTAGCCCGAGTAGAGCATCACCGGGTGGATCATCATGCTCGGGTGGCGCAGCAGCGGGTTGAGCCCGATGCCCTCGCTCGGCGCGACGGCGACCGTCTCGAACGGCTGTGCCGCGAAGACGAGCAGGCCGCAGAAGAACGCCCCGAGACCGAGCTGCACGGCGGTCGCGTAGGGCGCGACGTCGCGCAGGCGTCCGCGCAGCAGCAGCATCGCGACGCTTGACCAGACGGCCAGCAGGAAGACCCACAGCAGGAGCGAGCCCTGCTGCGAGCTCCACATCGCCGCCAGGCGGTAGTACCAGGGCGTCGTCGTCGACGAGTGGGTCGCGACGACGGTGTAGTGGAAGTCCGAGCGCAGGAATGCGGCCTCGAGGATCACGAAGGCGACCGTCACGAGCCCGGCGACGGCGAACAGCGAGCGCCGCCCCGACAGGACGAACGCGTCGCGGCCGGTGCGCGCGCCGTAGACCGAGGCGACCGCGCCGTAGCCGCACAGGCCCAGCGAGATCAGGAGGCAGGCCTGGCCGACGGTCGCCATGTCTAGGCGGGCTGGGCTGCGCTGCTCTTCGGGTCCGCGAACTTCGAGGGGCACTTCGTCACCAGCGAGTCCTTCTCGCCGACGTACGCGCTCCCGTCCTTCTTGACGTTCACGATGACTTCGCGCCCGTCGCGGAACGGGTCGGGGATCGCGCCGGTGTAGCGGACCGGCACCGAGGTCGACCCTGCGCGGTCGCGTACGCGGAAGGTGATGCCGTCGCCGACGTGCACGATCGAACCGTTGACGACCTTCCCCGTGAGCTGGTAGCTCTGCCCCGCGTGCGCCGACGTGAGCAGCTGGCTCGGCGTGACGGCGGAGCTCGATGCGGAGAAGCTCGTGTACGCGAGGGCGCCAGCCAACAGCAGGGCGGCGGTCAGCGCTACGACGAGCCGGATGAGGCGCTTCCGGGCAGGGTCCATAGACGTACCCCAGTATCCCAAACATCGCCGCATTCCGGCCTCACCTGCCCGGACCTGGCGCAGAAATGGCCTGCGCGGCTCAAGATTGGGCAGGACTTTCCGATGATGTGAGAAACCTCTTCGCCGGTATGGCGTTTCTCTCCCCAGCAACCACCATGCGCCCGCAGCTCTCCACCACGACCTCCAACCCCCGGCGCCGCGCCCTGCGCCGGCGCGCGGCGAAGCGCCCGGCGCCGCTGGTCGCGGAGAGCGTCGCAGCGCCGGCGCAGCCGCTCGAGCCGCGCGTGGCGATGCAGCGGCGGATCCGCGAGGCCGGCGGCCCCGAGGATCACGCGCTGTACACCTGCGGCTGCGGCTACGTGTTCGAGGCCGACGTCAGCACCGGCGTCGCGTGCCCGAACTGCGGCGTCGAGCAGTCCTGGTAGCTCAGCCCTTGGCCAGCACGACGTGCCAGGTGCCGCCGAAGCTCTGGACGCCGTCGCCCGTCGCCACGCCCGCCTTCGTGTCGCCGACGAAAGTGTAGACCGGCACGCCGCGCAGCGTCGCCTGGAACGAGCCCGCGCCGCGGCTCAGACGGCCGAGCTTGCCGCTGATCCCCTTGCCGGCGACGAGCCTGCCGGTCTTCGGTGCCCTGACGACGGGCCAGTACGGCAGGCAGCTCGCCGTGCACAGCAGCTTCCTGGCCGTCTCCGGTGTGAGCACGTAGAGCGCGTGCCCGCGCCGATCGACCACGATCGTCTTCCCGCCGACCTTCGCCGTCTTCACGAGCGGGGCCGTGCCGCCGGCGAGCGCCGGGCCGGCGAGCGCGCCGGCGAGAACGGCGAGGGCGAGGGCGAGGGCGAGCGTGGCGCGGTGTGGCTGCATGGAGAGTGAGGTCATGGGTCGTAGGACGCCGGCGGCGGTCGATTCCTTCCCGCCGAGCCGGCCGATCTGCTCGGCCACGCTATCCGACGGCTGAGGACGGCGGGAAGGTTTCGGGCGCCGCGGCGTCCTTGGTCGTTGATGATGATGTCGATTGCGGGCGCGAGCGCCCTTTCCAGAGCTACAGTTCGAGACGTGACCGATGCGATGCCCGGCGGCTCGGTCCGCCGGCTCGATCCGCGACACGTCGGCGACCATCTCGATCGCCTGTTCCGCGCGGCCTGGGCGCTCTCGGGCGACCGCGACGATGCGGAGGAGCTGGTCCAGGAGACGTACGCGCGCGTGCTCGCCCGCCCGCGCTGGCTGCGCAGCGACGACGACCTGGGCTACCTCCTGCACGCGCTGCGCAACACCCACCTGGACCGCCTGCGCACCAGGAGCCGGCGGCCGTCGGAGGTCCCGCTCGAGGAGCAGGCCGAGCCCCACGCCCGCACGAGCACCTCCGAGCCGCAGACCGCGCTGGAGGCATCGGCGCTGTTCGCGGTGATCGCCGAGCTCCCCCAGCCGTTCCGCGAGGCGCTCGTCGCGATCGACGTCGCCGGGCTCTCCTACCGCGAGGCCGCCAAGGCCTTCGGGGTGCGCGAGGCGACGATCACCACCCGCCTGCACCGGGCGCGGGCCCGCGTCGCCGCGCAGCTGCGCGAGCCGGACCCCGCCCCCACGACGATCACCGGAGGTCACGATGCCTGACGAGCGCCTTGAAGCCCATGAGGACATCGGCGCGCGCATCCGCGAGCTGTCCGGGCAGGTCTCCGCACCGCCGCAGCTGCGCGCGGCCGTCGCCCGCGAGCGCCTCGCGGGCGCTCCTGGCGCACGCCGGCGCCGCACCGCGCGGCGGCCGCTGCTGGCGGCCGCAGCGGGCCTGGCGGCCGTCGTCGCCGTGACGGTCGCGCTGCTCGGTGGCTCCGGCGCCGAGGCGCCCTCGGCGGCGCAGGCTGCGGCCCTCGCGCTGCGTCCCGCGACGCAGCCGCCGCCGCCCGTCGACGCCCGCAACGCCCGCTTCGTCGCCCGCTCGGTCGGCACGGTGCGCTTCCCGAACTACGGCTACGAGGCATCGTGGCCCGCCGTCGGCTCGCGCAGCGACGTGCTCGCGGGCCACGGCGCGACGACCGTGGTCTACGGCCGGGGCCCCGCACGCGTGGGCTACACCGTCGTCGACGGCAGCCCGCTGCGCACGCCGGTCTCTGCGCCGCGCGCGAGCTTCCGGCAGATCCACGCCCGCGTCATCCGCCGCGACGGCGGGCTGGCGGTCGTGTGGCAGCAGGGCGGCCACACCTGCATCGTCGCCTCACGCGACGCCGGGCTCGCCCAGTTGCTGCGGTTCGCGGCGTGGCGGGTGTAGGACGCACTGTTGTACCGCATAGGCGGTACGTCGATGTACCGCCTAGCCGGTACGTTCGTCATCGATGCCGACCGGCCGCTCGGCCATTGGCGATGCGCGTCGCAGCCATTCGTCGAACAGTGGGTCGACGATGTACCAGCTCCCGTCGCGCTCGTCGACCAGCCCGCGGCCGCGGAGGCGCTCGAGCGCCGGCCGGACGCGCGAGTGGCTGGAGAAGCCGTACAACGTCGCCAGACCCCGCCCCGTGACCTTCTCTCCGCCGCGGTCGGCGAGCAGTTGCAGCGCGCGCACCTCGTTGGCCTCGGCCTCGTCGCCGTTCATGAGCACGTTGAGCACCGCCGCGAACTCCGATCGCTCGATCGTCCGAACGAGCCGGTCGTGGGCTCGGCCGACCGTCTCCAGCGTGACGGCCTCCCCCGGCGCCGTGTCCATCCAGCACTCCCAGGCGAGCTGCTGCGTGCTGCGCGGGTGCAGAGCGGTCAGGTTGAGCAGGTGCTCGAGGGCCGGCTCCTGCGCGGGCCTGCCGGTGGCCTCGAACTGGAAGTCGAGGTACTCGAAGAACTCCACACGCCCGATCTCGGGCAGCTGCAGCTGGACCGCCTCACCGAAGATCGGCTGCTCGGAGTCCTCGAGCATCATCTTCAGCGCGTTGCGGATCGAGCCCGTGAAGAGCAGCGACACGTGGTTGGCGCCGGAGCTCATCAACGCCGAGCGGATGGTGGACAGCGGCTCGCCCGGGCAGTGGCGCAGGCGCTGGAACTCGTCGAACACGACGACCAGGCGCTCGGAGAGCGAGCGCAGCGCGATGAGCTGGGCGTGCAGGGTCTCGGCGTCGTGCTCGGGCTTGACGGCGGTGCGCTTCGCCGAGCCCCGGAACAGCTTGATGTCGAAGCCGATCTCCTGCTCGAGCACGCTGATCTGCCGCTGCGCGAGGCGGCGCAGCCGCTTCGTGGGATGGGTCGTCATCGCGTCGTGCACGCAGCCGATGAAGCCGGGGATGCTCACGACCCGCTGCAGGTTCACCCGGACGACGTCGAACGGCGGGGCGTCATCGCCGTGGGCCTTCTCGAGCTCGAGCGCGAGCTGGTTGGTGAAGGTCGTCTTGCCGGTGTCCCTCGGGCCGAACAGCGCCACGTTCGTCTGGCCCTTGAGCACGAGCGCCACGGTGTTGGCGAACGACTCCATGCCGACGATCTTCGCGGGGTCGTCGATCGGCCGATCCCAGACGAACGGGTTGAGCGCACTTCCCGGCATGGGCAGGATAGTACCGTCTGCCCGGTACGTTTCGGTACCGCCTGCCCGGTACAGCTTCGGCGTCCCCTCAAGGCAGGAAGCCCGCAGGTCTGCGGGCTTCCGAGAGCGGCGGACGAGGCTCGAACTCGCGACCCTCAGCTTGGGAAGCTGATGCTCTACCAACTGAGCTACCGCCGCAGAGCCGCGAAGGATACCGACGAGGCGCCGGCTCAGCGTGCGGCCCGCCGGTCTACCCTTCGTTGCCGGTGAAGCGTCCCGGGCTCGTGCCAACCATCGTCATCGTCCTGACCGCCGGCCTGATCGGCCTGCTCGTCTACGGCGTCGCGCACACGGGCAGCGACACGGGGCTGGACACCGCGGTCAAGGCGGGCAAGCGCCCCGTCGCTCCCGGGCGGACCGTCTCGCTGCCCGGCCTCGAGGGCAACCCGGCGACCTCGCTCGCGGCCCTGCGCGGCAAGGTCGTCGTGCTGAACTTCTGGGCGTCGTGGTGCGACCCATGCCGCGCCGAGGCGCCGACGCTCGAGAAGGCCCAGCGCCGGCTGCTGAAGGAGAACGGGACGGTCCTGGGCGTGACCTACAAGGACTTCGCGGGCGACTCGCGCAAGTTCGTCAGCCAGTACCACCTGACCTACCCGTCGCTGCGCGACGACCAGCTGCAGCTCGCGCCGAAGTTCGGGACGACGAAGCTGCCGGAGACGTTCGTGATCGATCGCAGCGGGCGAATCGTCGCGATCTCGCGCGGTCAGCTCGACGCGACCTTCCTCGACGCCGCGATCGGGCGCGCGCTGAGGAGCGGGAACGGGACGGCGGCATGAGGCCGCGCGTGGCGCTGCTGCTGGCGTTTGCCGCCTGCGCGCTGGCGCTGCTGCCGGCCGTCGCCGGGGCCGTGCAGCCGCGGGTGTCGTTCCCCGACATCGAGGACGAGGTGATGTGCGACACGTGCAACGTGCCGCTGAACATCGCCGAGTCGCCGCGCGCCGACCAGCTGCGCCGTGAGATCAGGGCGATGATCGCGCGCGGCATGACCAAGCCGCAGATCAAGGCGCAGCTGAAGTCCGAGTACGGGCCCAACATCCTGCCGCTGCCGCCGAAGCACGGCTTCGACCTCGCGGCCTACCTCGTGCCGATCGTCGTGGCGCTCGGCCTGCTCGTGCTCGGGCTGGTGCTCGTGCCGCGCTGGCGCCGGCGCAGCCGCGCCGAGGGCGGGCGACCGGACGCCGCCGCGCCGCCGATCGACACGATCGACGAGCGCCGGCTCGAGGACGAGCTCGCGCAGTTCGACGCCTGACCGGATGCCGATCGCCACCGCCGACACCACCGTCGTGGCCGCGTTCGCGGTCGGCTTCGTGTCGTTCATCTCGCCGTGCGTGCTGCCGCTGGTGCCCGGATACCTGTCGGCGATCTCCGGCATCAGCCTCGCCGAGATCCGCGGCGGCGAGAAGCGCCTGTCGCACGTCCTGCTGCCCGCGATCATCTTCTGCCTGTCGTTCACGATCATGTTCGTGGCGCTCGGCATGACCGCGACCGGACTGGGTTCGACGCTCAGCGACCACAAGGCGACGCTGGACAGGATCTCCGGCTTCGTGATCATCGCGCTCGGCCTGTTCTTCATGCTCACGCCGTTCATCGCGCGCTTCAATCAGGAATGGCGCCCGGAGACGCTGATCCGCCGCGCGGGCGCCGGCAGCCCGGTGATCGCCGGCCTGGCGTTCGCCGTCGCCTGGACGCCGTGCGTCGGCCCGACCCTCGCCGCCGTGCTCGCGGCCGCCTCGACCTCCGACTCGGTCGCCCACGGCGGCGTCCTGCTCGCGTTCTACTCCGCCGGGCTCGCCGTCCCGTTCCTGCTGACCGCCGTGGCGTTCGACAAGGCGACCGGCGCGTTCCGCTGGCTGCGCGACCGCTACCTCCTGATCACGTTCATCTCCGGCGCGGTGCTCGTCGCGATGGGCGTCCTGATCCTCAGCGGCGAGCTCACCCGCCTGAACTCGGAGGCGCAGACGTTCCTCAACTCGATCGGCCTGGACTTCCTCTACAACATCTAGAGAGCGGCCAAAGGGGCCGCAGCAGCCGTCGGTGAGTTCAGGCACCAGCGGCGTCAGGCCGAACCGGACGCCCCACAGAGCCGTCCACCACCAAGCCGAGCCCGGGATCGTGGATGCCTGGCGCCGCACGCGGGAGCGGGTGCTGTGCGAATGCACTGCCCCCGACCGCGGGTGGCGCCAGGCGCCGCGAGACCCGCGAGCAGGCAGGGACCCACGCAACAACAACGAACACCGCGTACATGGCCGCCAGAACAGGCGGGCTTCAGCTGCCCTCCCCGCTCCCCGCCCGCCCCCGCACCCGCGGTGCGCTCCCGCTGTTCCTGGCGCGCAACTGGGCGCTGCTGACGCTGGTCGCCATCGTCGCCCTCGGCGCGGGGCTGCGCGTGCACCAGGCCGCGACCCCGGGCCGCTACCTCTCGGCGGACGAGCGCTCGTACGCGCGGATCGCGATGAGCCTCGCCGACCAGGGCACGTACGCCGCCGACGGGCTGGCCGACCCATGGCACTGGGCACCGGGCACGCCGGCGCTGTTCGCGGCGGCGCACCTGCTGGCGCCCGGCGCCGACGGCGACGGCTCGCCGCAGCAGCTGCGCAGCGCGTTCTGGGCGCAGGCCGCCGTCGGCTCGGCGCTCATCGTCGTCGTCTTCCTGCTCGCCGCGGGCATCGGCGGGCCCATCGCCGGGCTGCTCGCCGCGGGCACGATCGCCGCCTATCCCCCGCTCGCCACCGCGACGGGTGACCTCGTCAGCGAGCCGTTCGGCGCGCTGACCCTCGGGTTGGCGCTGCTCGCGCTGCTCGGCGCCTGGCGCAGGCCGACGTGGCGCCGGCTGGCGCTCACCGGAGCGGCGCTCGGCCTCGCGCTGCTCGTCCGCGCGGACATCCTCGTGCTGCCGGCGCTGCTCGGCGTGGCCTGGGTCCTGCTCGCGCGCCGGCGCACGACGACGCGCGCCGCGCTCGCCCAGGGCGCCGTCATCGCGCTCGTCCCGCTGCTCGTCGCCGCGCCGTGGATCGCCTACGCCTCGGGCGAGGCCGGGCGCCTGATTCCCGTCGCCAGCAGCGGCCCCTCGACCCTCTTCGTCGGCACGTACCTCCCGGGGCAGGGCGGCCTCAGCGGCACGCGCCGCGTCCTCGAGCCGTACGTGCGTCGCCATATGTCGAATCTCCACGCCGTCCCGGTCTCGAGCATCCCCGGCGAGTTCGTCCTGCGAGCCTACATCCGCGAGCGCCACCCCGAGCTCGTGCCCGGTCCCTACCGCGCGATCCCGGAGACCGCGCTGCGCCACGCGCTGACCTTCGAGGCCGAGCGCAACCTGAAGACCTACGCGGTCGGGCAGCCGGTCGCCTACGCCGGCATGGAGCTGCGCAAGGTCGCGCGCATGTGGGGCGGCTACTACCGCGGCGGGACGCGCAACCCGCGCGACTGGCTGACGGCGTGGCACCGCACGCTGCTCGGGCTCGCCCTGGCGGGCGCGCTGGCGGGGCTGCTGCTCGCCCGCCGCCGCCGGCCGGAGCTCGCGCTGCTGCTCGTCCCGGTTCTCGCGAGCACGGCGGTCAACGTCGCGTTCGTCGCCCAGCCGCGCCACAACCTGCCGGTGCTCGGGCTGCTCGTCGCCGCGGGCGCCGCCGGCGGCGTCCTCGCGCTGCTGGCGCTGCGCTCGCGTCGCGGCGGCCTGCCGCCCGAGGCCGACCCTCCGGGCGACCAGATCACCGTCGAGCGCCGCGCGCTCGATCCCGAGATCGTCGTCACGCGCCGCAGCCGCACGCGCGCGTAACGCGCCGGGGGCGTCCTACATCTCATCCGGCGCGGCGACCCCGAGCAGGTCGAGCGACCGCGCAAGGACCTGCTGCGCGGCCGTGCAGAGCTGCACGCGGAAGCCGAGGTCCTCGGCCGGCGCGCCGACGACCTGACAGTCGCGGTAGAAGGCGCTGAAGGACTGCGCGGTCTCCAGCGCGTAGGCGACGATGCGATGCGGCGCGCGCTTCTCGGCGGCCTCGCCGACCTCGTCGGGGAACTCGAGCAGCCGCTGGACGAGCGCACGCTCGCTGGGGTGCAGCGTGCGCGCAGCATCGGGGGGCGGGACGGCACCGGCCTCGTGCACACGCCGCAGGATCGAGGCGATGCGCGCGTGGGCGTACTGCACGTAGTAGACGGGGTTCTCGTTGGACTGGCTGCGCGCGAGCTCGAGATCGAGCTCCATCGTCGTGTCGTGCGAGCGCGCGAGCAGGAACCAGCGCGCGGCGTCCACGCCGATGTCGTCGACGAGGTCGTCGAGCGTGACGAACTCGCCCGCGCGCTTGCTCATCCGCGCGCGCTCGCCGCCCTCGACGAGATGGACGAGCTGCATGATCAGCAGCTCGAGCTCACCGGGGGCACCGCCGAGCGCCTGGTAGGCGGCGTGCATGCGCGAGACGTAGCCATGGTGGTCGGCGCCCCAGATGTCGATCAGCAGGTCGAAGCCGCGCTCGCGCTTCTCCTGGTGGTAGGCGATGTCCGAGGCGAAGTACGTGTGCTCGCCGCTGGAGCGCTCCAGCACGCGGTCCTTGTCGTCGCCGAACTCGGTCGTGCGCAGCCACAGCGCGCCGTCCCGGCGGAACGTGCGCCCCTGCGCCTCGAGCGCGTCGAACGCGCGCTGGACGGCCGTCGGCGACCCTTCGTGGAGCGTGTGCTCGCGAAACCACGTGTCGAAGACGATTCTGAAGCGCGCGAGGCTGCGCTCGGCCTGGCCGAGCAGCAGCTGCACGCCGAGCCGCGCCACCTCATCGGCGGGCAGGTCCGCGGCACCGTCGATCTCGCGCGCGAGCTCGACGACGTAGTCGCCGACGTAGCCGCCCTCCGGCGGCTCCTCGCCGCGTGCCCGCGCCTGGATCGAGGCGCCGAGCAGCTGGCTCTGCGACCCGAAGTCGTTGACGTAGAACTCGCGATGGACGCGGTGCCCGCGGAACGCGAGCAGGCGCGCGAGCGCGTCCCCGTAGGCGGCGTTGCGCGTGCCGCCGACGTGGACCGGGCCCGTCGGGTTCGCGCTGACGAACTCGATGTTCACGGTGCGCACGGGGTCCGCGCCGCCGCCGCCCCAGCCGTCGCCCGCGGCCGCGATCGCGCCGAGCGCCTCGACGTACCAGGCGTCCGAAAGCACGAGGTTCAGGAATCCGGGCCCGGCGACGTCGGAGCCCGCGAGCGCCGGGCCGAGCCGGCCGGCGAGCTCGTCCGCCAGCCGCGCGGCCACCTCGCGCGGCGGCGCGCCGACGGCCTTGGCGATCATCAGCGCGGCGTTCGTCGCGTAGTCGCCGTGCTCGGGCTGGCGCGGGCGCTCGAGCGTCGGCGCCGAGCGCGCAGCCACACCGTCGGCGACGGCGTCGACCGCGCCGTGCAGCGCGGCGCGCAGGTCGTCGAGCGGGGGCGTCATGTGCGGTGCTCGGCAGTCCGGCCCGGGTCAGGATGCCCGACCGCGAACGCGCCCTCGAGGCGCTCCATGGTCGCGAGGGCGCCCATCGCGAGGATGACGTCACCCGCCGCGAGGCTCGTCCCCCCAGGGGGCTGGGTCAGGAAGCTGCCGTCGGGACGCCGCACGGCCACGATGATCGCAGCGCCGCGCACGTCGACGATCGTCGCCCCGTCCGCGGCCGACCCGGCGTCGACCTCGATCTCCTCGAGGCGGTACTCGGGCGCGACGTCGAGCGTGCCCGAGACCTGGGGGGTCAGCGCCCAGCGCGCCATCTCCGAGCCGCTCGAGCGGTACGGAGAGATCACGCGGTTGGCGCCGGCGAGCAGGAGCTTGGGCTCGGTGTCGCGGTCGGACGCGCGCGCGATGATCGAGAGCTCCGGGTTCAGCTGCCGTGCGGAGAGGGTGATGAAGACGTTCTCGGCGTCGCTGTCGACCGCCGCGATGAGCGTCTTCGCCCGCCGGATGCCCGCCTGCTCGAGCACGTCGTCGACCGTCGCGTTGCCCTCGATGAAACGCACCCCGACGCCGCGCGCCTCCTCCAGGTTCTCGTGGTGGGGGTCGATCACGACGTAGCGCGACCCGGCGGCGCGGAGATCCGCGGCGGCCTGGCGGCCCACGCGGCCGAAGCCGCAGATGATCACGTGGTCGGTGAGGGCGTCGATGGCCTGCTGCTCGCGTCGGTCGTCGAGAAGGGTGCGGACGTGCCCGGAGACGAGGACCTCGACCGCCGTCACCAGGGCGTAGAGCAGCGTACCGACGCCCAGCACGATCAGCACGACCCAGACGATCTCCCCGCCGGTCGTCTGCGGCCGGTTGCGGGCGCCCTCGGTCGCGACGGTGTCGAGCGACCACAGGAAGCCGTTCCAGGGCGAGACGCCCTCGAAGACCGCGTAGCCGAGCGCGCCGAGCGCGAGCAGCACCACCACCGCCACGGCGACCCAGGCGAAGCGCCGCAGGAAGTGGCGCAGCTCGTGGCGGGAGAGGTCGCGCGGGACCGACGGATCCGGACCGGGCCTGCGCCGGCGCGCGTCGAACGTCGGCATCAGTGGTGGTAGGGCTCGCCGGCGATGATCTTGTGGGCGCGATAGAGCTGTTCGAGCAGCACGACACGGGCCATCTGGTGGGGCAGCGTCATCGGCCCGAACGACAGCGTCTGGTCCGGGCTGGGCAGGTCGAGCCCGTACGCACCGCCGATCACGAAGCACCAGTCGCGCGCGCTCATCCGCCGCTCCTCGAGTTCGCGGCTGAACCCGACGCTGTCGAACGTCGTGCCGCCGGCGTCGAGCAGCGTGACGAACGCGCGCTCGGGAATCCGCTTCTCGACCTTGTCGTTCTCGCGCACCTCGACGATCTCCAGCCGGCAGTGGCCGGCCAGCATACGCTGGTAATGCTGGACGTCGTCGACGAACGGCGGCCGCAGGCGGCCCACGGCGATGACGACGATCTTCACAACGCGGGATACTAGGCGGACCATGGCCGACGAACCCCACGAGCCCGAGCGGCACATCAACATCCACATCGAGCCGCAACAGATGGCGGGCCACTACGCGAACTTCGCGAATGTGAGCCACTCCGACTACGAGTTCACGGTGACGTTCGCGCGCGTGGACCACGAGGTCGAGGAGGGCGAGATTCCCGGCGTGGTCGTCTCGCGCGTCAACCTGTCGCCGCGCTTCATGCGCGAGCTGCTGGACGCGATGGAGGACAACTACGGGCGCTGGAAGGCCCGCGAGAACATCAAGAACCTCCCGGAGGTCGACCAGCAGCGCGAGGACTTCTGAGCGGCCGCTCCCGATTTCTGCATGGCGCGCGTGACGCTACGGTCGTGACGAGCGTTTGAACACCATGCAGGTCGCCGTCGTCTCCGACATCCACGCGAATCGCCAGGCCCTCGAGGCCGTCCTCGAGGACGTCGAGGGCACGGCCGCGCGTGAGCTGTGGTGCCTGGGCGACCTCGTCGGCTACGGGGCCGACCCCAACGACTGCGTCGCGCTGATCCGCGACCACGCGACCCTCTGCATCGCCGGGAATCACGACCTGGCGGTCACGGGCGACATCCCGCTCGACGAGTTCTCCCGTGGCGCCGCGCTGGCGGCGCGCTGGACGCAGGACGTCATCGAGGCGGAGAACCTCGAGTGGCTGGCGACCCTGCGGCCCGAGGCGGATGCCGGGGAGGTCGGGCTGTTCCACGGCAGCCCGCGCGATCCGATCTGGGAATACGTCATCAGCGCCCTGCTGGCCGAGCTCTGCTTCGACGAGCTGCACGAGCGGATCGGCCTCGTCGGGCACAGCCACGTCGCGCTGTCCTTCGAGCGCCAGGAGGGGAGCCCGGCGACCGGATCGGCACGCCGCGAGGACGAGACGGTCGACATCTCCGCCGGCAACTGGCTGCTGAACCCCGGCAGCGTCGGGCAGCCCCGCGACGGCGACCCGCGCGCGGCGTGGCTGATGCTCGACCTGACCTCGGGCCTGGCCTCGTGGCACCGCACCGAGTACGACATCGACGGTGCCGCCGCGGCGATCCGCGCCGCCCGGCTGCCGGACTCCCTCGCCGAACGGCTTCAGTACGGTCAATGACCGTGCGTCATCATCTCGCACTCCTGCTGGCCCTCGCGCTCGGTGCACTCAGCGCCGGGCTCGTGGCGTGCGGCAGCAGCTCCAAGCTGCTGCCCGCGAACGACGCTGCGGCGATGGACAACGCGCTCGCCAACGTCTCCGACGCGACCGCCGCGGGCGACTGCGCGAAGGCGGTCTCCGCGCTGCACGACGCCCAGCAGGCCTATGCCTCGCTGCCCGCGAGCGTCGACGCGCAGCTGAGCGCCCGCATCCGCCAGGGTCTGGCCGCGCTCGCGAGCACGGTGCCGACGCAGTGCAAGGGCGCGACGACGCCGGCGCCCACGCCGACGCCGAGCACGACGGGGTCGTCGACCGCGACGCCGACGACCACGACCGGCACCACGACGACCACCACCACCACGCCGACCACGACGACCTCGACCGGCACCACGACGACCACGACGTCCCCGACCACGACGTCGACGACCACCCCGACGAACCCCGGCGGCGTCAGCCCCGATCAGACGACGACGGGGGCCAAGTGAGCGCCCAGCTGCTGGCCGATCGCTACGAGCTCGGCGAGCGCCTCGGCAGCGGCGGCATGTCCACCGTCGTCCTCGCCCTCGACCGCCGCCTCGAGCGCCACGTCGCGATCAAGCTGCTCGCCGAGCACCTCGCCGACGACCGCCAGTTCGTCGCGCGCTTCCGCCGCGAGGCGCTGAGCGTCGCGCGACTCGTGCACCCGAACATCGTCCAGGTCTTCGACTTCGGACTCGACGAGCACAGCGGCCGCCAGTACATCGTCATGGAGTACGTGCAGGGCCAGTCCTGCGCCGAGATCCTGCGCGAGCGCGGCCAGCTGCCCGTCCCCGAGGCGCTGGGGATCATCTCGCAGGCCTGCCGCGGCCTGGACTACGCCCACCAGGGCGGCGTCGTGCACCGGGACGTCAAGCCCGGCAACCTGCTGCGCTCCGACGACGGCGTCGTGAAGCTCGCCGACTTCGGGATCGCCAAGGCGATCAGCGAGGAGTCCTCGATCACGCAGGTCGGCTCGGTGCTCGGAACCGCCGCCTATCTGGCGCCCGAGCAGGCGACCGGCCAGGAGGCGACCGCGCGCTCGGACATCTACGGGCTCGGGGTCGTGACCTACCAGCTGCTCTCCGGGCGCCTGCCCTACGAGGCGGCGACGCTGACCGAGCTCGCGCTCAAACAGCAGCGCGAGGCGCCCGCGCTGCTCGACCAGCTGAACCCGGAGGTCACGCCGGAGCTCGCCGCGGCCGTCGACCGTGCGCTCGCGCTCGAGCCCGAGGACCGCTACGCGACCGCCGAGGAGCTGCGCCAGGCGCTCAGCGACGGCGCACGCGGCATCGCCTGGGACGACGGCCACACGGGCGCCGCCCGCGCCACGGCGTCCGCGACGCACGCGACGAGCATCGTCCCGCGGGCGGCCGCCGGGGCGATCGCGGCAGGGCCCGCGACACCGGTGCAGCGCCGCCAGCCGATCCAGCCCGCGCAGCCGCGCAACCAGCCGCCGCCCGCGATCGTCCCCCCCTCCCAGGCCCCGGCCCGGCGCCGGCGCCGGCTCGGCCCGCTGGTCGTCCTGCTGCTCGCACTCGCCGCGGGCGCCGCGGTGGTCGTCATCGCAACGACCTCGAGCAACACCGTGCGCCTGCGCCAGGTCGTCTATCCCAAGGTCGAGCGCACCGTCACCGAGCTGCAGCAGCTCATCCGCCAGAACACGCGCTGAGCGACTACGACTCGTCGGGAGCCTGACGAGCCCTGAGCAGTGGATGGCTGAGCGTCACCGCCTCAGCGACCTCGACGACGCTGGTGCTGGTGCTCCTGGCGCGACTGCGGAGCTCTTCGAATGCCTCGTCGGCGGTGATGCCGTGACGTTCCATGAGGATGCCCTTCGCCTGCTCGATCAGGGCACGGCGTCCGAAGGCGCCTTCTAGGCGGCTGAACTCGGCGTAGCGCTGCAGGACGATGTCGATCGCGTTGGCCATGTCGGGCGGCCTGCCGTGCTTGACGTAGGCGAAGATGCCGCGTCGCGCGGCGTTGTCGACGAAGACGCTGTCCTCGGTCTCGAGATCCGCGATCACCGGGCAGGCGGCCTGCCTGACGATCTCCGAGATCAGGGCCAGCGCGTGCTCGCTCTCGTCGCCCAGGCCGACGATCGCCACGTCGGGATGATTTCGCCGGGTCTCCTCGGCGATCCGCGACACGTCCAGCACCCGCGCGACGACCGTGTGGCCCAGACCGTCGACGACCTCCGCGATCTCGTCGAGACGAGACCCGAGCTCATCGGCGATCAGGATGCGCAGGTGGGCCGTGTCCTCGACCATCGCCGAGCAGCATGGCGCACAGGCGCTCTTGGTGGTACTCTTATATATCGTTCGCCCAATCGTCGAATGGCGCGGCGAGCGCTTGCTCGGCCCGATCCCGGTGGCCGTTCCCCGTCAGCCGACCGCAGGTGCCTGCCCACCGGGCGCCCACGGGACCGAGGAGCCGAAGAGCGTGACCGACACGACGCGATGGACGAGTGAACCGGAGTGGATCGGACTGACCAGGCATGAGGCTGCGGTCAGGCGGTCGCTCGAGTGGGCCGACGAGGCGGCGGCGCTGCTGGACTTCTCCGGTGCGCTGCAGTGGCTCGCCGCGATCACCGCGAGCGGCGATCGGCTCCCGGACGAGTACCTCGTGAAGCAGAGCCTCTGGGCGCTCGCCGCGTGCGAGGCCACGCCATGAGCCACGCAGAATCGGCGGGACCGGCACCGGAGCGCGTGCCCCCGAGAGCGCGGGCGGGAAGCCTGCGGCTGGCCGCCCACGACGCTCCGGCGACCCGGCTGCTCGGCCGCTGCAAGGGCTGTGGGCGGCTCGTCTTCGACCGCACGCCCCACCAGTGGGCGAACCGGGACACGCAGGAGCTCTGCCGGCCCCACGACATCGGCGCCGCCCTCTACTGCAGCCCCTGCTCCGACGACCTGCCGGCACCTGCCGGACAGCGCGCGCCGAAACGGTAGCTCCTACGGATGGGCGGCGCACGTCGTGCATCTACCGTCGGGCGACCACCGGTCCTCCGAGGAAGGAATGCCGATGTTCCCCGAGCGCATCCGAGAGCACGCACCTGCCGGTCGCCGGGCGACGCGCGTCGCGTTGGCGCTGATCGCCCTCGTCGCACTGGGCGCGGCAGCCGGCTGCGGCAGCAGCAGCAAGCCGGCGTACTGCAAGGACCGCGCCAACCTCGAGAACGCCGTCAAGAGCATCCCGAGCGCCGCGTCGAGCAGCGGCGTCAGCGGACTGGAGTCGCAGCTGACGACGATTCAGAGTGACGCGAAGGCGGCCGTGGACTCCGCCAAGTCCGACTTCCCCAGCGAGACGAGCGCGCTCAAGTCCTCGGTCGACACGCTCAGCAGCGCTGCCAAGGCGCTCCCGTCGAGTCCATCGGCCACGCAGATCGCCGCAGTCGCGCTCGACGCCGCGAACGTCGTGAGCGCGGTCAAGACGTTCGCGTCCGCCACCAAGTCGAAGTGCGGCTAGGACACCAGCGCAGGATTCCCGCCGCTACGGCTGCATCTCGTACGCGCCGGCGAGCGCGGTGACCTGGCCCCAGACGCGGGCGAAGCGCTCGGCGTCCGTCGCCGGCTTGCGCACGTGGTCGAGCGCCCACGCCTGCTGCTGGAGCGTCGAGGACGTCTTGCCGTGCAGCGCGACGGCGTAGGCCGAGAAGTCGCGTACGAGCACGTCGAAGATCTGGTCGACGACGTCGAGGTCGGCGCCGGTCAGCTCCGCCTGCTCGAGGATCAGCTGCCCGTAGACGACGAGCGTGAAGAGCTCGCCGAGCGTCAGCATGAAGTCGAGGTCGCGCTGCTGGTCCTCGCCGGGCGGCGCGGTCTGCAGCAGCACCGTCAGGCCGCGCGCCTGCTCGAGGAGGCGCGCGACGTTCGGCACGGCCGCGGAGCGCTCGTAGGCCGCCTGCCAGTCGTGGAAGCGGATCTTCGAGAGGCCCTTGGCCGGACCCTGGTGGAAGAGGAAGGCGTCGTCGGCGGCCTCGCGGCGCGACGGGACGGGCGCGTGCTCCTCGGGCGCGAACAGGTAGCTCGCCATGAACTTCAGGACGAGCGCCATGTTCACGTGCACCGTCCCCTCGAGCTTCGGCAGCGCGCGGATGTCCGTCGCAGCCATCTCGAAGTACGTGTCCTGCTCGAACCCGCGCGCGGCCACGACGTCCCACAGGAGGTCGATGACACGCTCGCCCTCCGTCGTGACCTTCATCTTCGTGATCGGGTTGTAGAGCAGGTAGCGCCGGTCCTCGGCGGTCGCCGAGCGGAAGTAGTCGATCGCCCGGTCGCCGAAGAGCTTCATCGCCAGCAGCCGCGCGTAGGCGTCGGTGAACATCTGGGCGACGTGTGGGAAGTCGGTCACGCGCCGGCCGTAGAGGACCCGGTTGTGGGCGTGGGTGATCGCCTCGTAGAACGCGTGCTCGCAGATCCCGATCGACGCGAAGCCGAGGTTGAACTTGCCGACGTTGACGGTGTTGAGCGCCGCGTCGAATGCCGCCGGGCCGGTGTGCAGGACGTCGTCGGGCCCGACCGGGTAGTCGTGCAGACGGAACTCGCTGACGTACATCTGCGAGTCGACGACGTTCTTGACGAGCTCGTAGGCCGGGCTCTGGCTGTCGGCGGCGAAGAAGACGTAGCCCTCGGGGCCCTCGACATCGCCGCGGCGCCCGAAGACGGACACCATCCCCGCCAGGTTGCCGTTGCCGATGTAGTACTTGCCGCCGTTGGCACGGAAGCCGCCCTCGCCGTCGGGCGTGAGCACCATGTCCGTCGAGTAGATGTCGGCGCCGTGCTCCTTCTCGGAGAGGCCGAACGCGAAGATCGCGCCCTCCTCGAGCAGGGCCGCCGCGCGGGCGCGGGCGGCGGCGTTGGCGCTCTGCCAGATCGGGCCGAGCCCGAGGATCGAGACCTGCCACGTGTACCAGTAGGCCAGGCCGTAGAAGGCCGTGATCTCGTTGAACGCGCAGATCCGCGCCGTGTCCCAGCGCTTGTCGGGGTCGCCCCCGGCCTCAGCGGCCGGGGTCAGCAGCGTCGCGAAGACGCGTTCGCGCGCGATGAACTCGAGGAAGTCCGCGTACCAGGTGCGTTCGTGGTGATGGGCCTTCAGCGCGACCTTGCCGCGCGTCTCGAACCACTCGATCGTCGCGAGCAGGACGCGCCGCGTCTGCGGATCGAACTCGGCGGCGTCGAACGTGCGCGGGTTGAACAGCGACGTGGAGGCTGCGCTGGTCGCGGGCTCGGCGGCGGACATGCGGCGCAGCCTACGGGAGCGCGCCCGCGCGCAGGGAGGAGGCGGTCTGCGTCAGCGTCCCGTCCGCGATCGCGTCGCGCAGGCGGCGCATCAGGCGCTCGACGAAGGCGAGGTTGTGCAGCGTCAACAGCCGCTGCGCCGTGATCTCGCGCGCCTTGGCCATGTAGCGCAGGTAGCCGCGGCTGTAGCCGATCGCGCACGCCGGGCACGGGCAGCCCTCGAGGATCGGCTCGTCGCTCGTCTTCCAGCGGGCAGCGGTCAGGTCGACGCGCCAGCGCTGCTCGGGCGACGGGATCAGCGCCATCCCGTGCCGCCCCAGGCGCGTCGGCATCGCGCAGTCGAACGTGTCGATGCCGAGCTCGACGCCGGCGATCAGGTCGTCGATGTCGCCGATGCCGAGCAGATGGCGGGGACGGGCGTCCGGCAGGACGGCGGTCGTCCACCCCACGACCTCGTACATCTGCGGCTTGTCGGCGCCCAGCGAGCCGCCGATCGCGATGCCGTCGCAGCCGCTCGCGGCGATCGCCTGGGCGCTCCCGACCCGCAGGTCCTCGTGGACGCCGCCCTGCACGATGCCGTAGACCAGCTGGCCCGCCGGGCCGTGCGCGGCGTGCCAGCCCAGGCAGCGGGCGAGCCAGCGGTGCGTGCGCTCGGTCGAGCGCGCCGTGTACTCGCGGTCGACGTGGAAGGGCGTGCACTCGTCGAAGACGAGCGCGAGGTCCGAGCCGAGGTTCGCCTGGATCTGCATCGACGTCTCGGGCGCCATGAACTTCTCGCTGCCGTCGAGGTAGGAGCGGTAGCGCACCCCGTCCTCCTCGATCGCGAGGATCCGGCCCTGGCGCTCGGCGCCGTGGGAGGCGCGGCCCTTGATCTCGTCGGCGACGGTCCCGTGGCCCATGGAGAAGACCTGGAAGCCGCCGGAGTCCGTGACGATCGGCCGGTCCCAGGCCATGAAGCGGTGCAGGCCGCCGAGCCCCGCGATCAGCTCGTCGCCCGGGTCGAGGTGCAGGTGGAACGTGTTGCCGAGCACCATGTCGAACCCCAGGCCCGCCACCTCCGCGGGCAGCAGGCCCTTGACCGTCGCCTTCGTCGCCAGCGGCACGAACGCGGGCGTCCGCACGGTGCCATGCGCGGTCGTCAGGACGCCTGCGCGCGCGCGGGACCCCGGGTCGCGCGCGTCGATCTGGAACACCAGATCTAGTTTCGGTTGCCGCCGAGGAACACGGTCGCGAAGTAGAGCAGCTGGGCCAGCGAGGCGAGCGCCCCGGCGACGTAGGTCAGCGCGGCGCTCGTGAGCACCTTGCGCACGCCGACGCTCTCGTCGGGGTTGGCGATGCCGAGCGTCTTGAGCTGCACGGCCGCGCGGCGCGAGGCGTCGAATTCGACGGGCAACGTCACGAACTGGAAGAGCACGACGGCCGCGAACAGGATCACGGCGACGAGGATGAGGTTCAGCGACTGCAGGATGAACCCGACGAGCAGCAGGATCGACCACGTGCTCGACGCGAATGCGGTCACGGGCCACAGCGCCGAGCGCACGGTCATCGGCGCGTAGGCCTTCGCGTGCTGGATCGCGTGGCCACACTCGTGCGCGGCGACGGCCGTCGAGCTGATCGTCGCCGCGCCGTAGACCGGCTCGGAGAGGTTCACCGCGCGGGTGCGCGGGTCGTAGTGGTCGGTCAGCGCGCCCGGGACGGCATTGACGGGGACGCCCTGCAGCCCGTTGGCGTCGAGCACGCGGCGCGCGACCTCGGCGCCCGTCAGGCCGGTGTCCTCCGGCACCTGCGAGTACTGCTGGAAGGTGGCCTTGACCTTGTGCTGGGCCCACAGGCCGAGCAGCAGCGGGACGGCGAAGCAGATGACGTACAGGCCGATGTTGTTCATCGAGCTCCAGGATACGAGGCCGACGGCGGCTCCCCAGGCGCTCCCCCCGCGCCAGGACCGTCCGTTTCGGGGAACGACGCAGCGCGCTGTATGGGCACGAGCGGACTCCGCACCGCGCCGGGGCCTAGCATCCATGCGGTGATGCCCGCAACCGAGGACCTCGATCCCCAGGGCTCCGGCTCGCTGCTCGTCCGCGCGATGCGGGGGCAGCCCGTGGAGCAGCGTCCGGTGTGGTTCATGCGGCAGGCCGGCAGGTCGCTGCCGGAGTACCGTGCGCTGCGCCGCTCCGGCGGCCTGCTCGAGCTCTGCCGTGATCCCGAGCTCGCCGCCGAGGTCACGATGCAGCCCGTCCGCCGGCACGGCGTCGACGCCGCGATCCTGTTCTCGGACATCGTCTTCCCGCTGCACGCGATCGGCGTCGGTGTCGAGATCCGCCCCGGCATCGGCCCGGTCCTCGACGAGCCGGTCCGCACGCGCGCCGACCTCGCGCGGCTGCGCCCGTTCGAGCCCGACGTCGACGCGCCCGAGCTCGGCGCGGCCGTGCGCCTCGTGCGCGAGGGGCTGTCCGTGCCGGTCATCGGCTTCGCCGGCGCGCCGTTCACGGTCGCCAGCTACCTCGTCGAGGGTGGCCCGTCGAAGGTCCAGGCCCGTACCAGGGCATTGATGCTCTCCGACCCGGAGCTCTGGCACGACATCTGCGAGCGGCTCGCCGACCATGCGGTCACCTCGCTCGAGGCGCAGGTCCGCGGCGGCGCCGCCGCCGTGCAGCTCTTCGACAGCTGGGCCGGCTCCCTGTCCGCCGAGCGCTACGAGGCGCAGGTGCTGCCGATCATGCGCACGATCGTCGCCCGCCTGAAGCCGCTCGGCGTCCCGGTCGTCTCCTTCGCCCTGGGCGGCGGGCACCTGCTCGAGCTGCTCGCCGCAGCTGGCCCCGACGTCGTCGGCGTCGACTGGCGCACGCCGCTCACGCAGGCCCGCGCGCGTCTCGGCGAGGACGTCGCGCTGCAGGGCAACCTCGACCCGGCCACCTGCCTGGCCGAGTGGCCGATCGCACGCGCGGCGGCCGACGCGGTGCTGGCCGATGCGCCCGAGCGCGGGCACGTCTTCAATCTCGGGCACGGCGTCTTCCCGGAGACCGACCCCGGCATCCTCACCGCCGTCGTCGAGCACGTCCACGAGCGCACCGCGACCACAACGATCCCGGCAGGAGCCCATGTCAGCTGAACCCACCACCCCCATCGGCGTCCTCGTGATGGCCTACGGCACGCCCGACGGGCTCGACGACGTCGAGCGCTACTACACGAAGATCCGCCACGGGCGCCCGCCGACGCCCGAGCTGCTGACCGAGCTGCAGGACCGCTACGCGGCGATCGGCGGCGTCTCGCCGCTGCTGGAGATCACGCAGGCCCAGGTCGCCGGCATCGCCGCCGGCCTCGAGGCGGCCGAACCCGGCCGCTACGTCGTCACGCTCGGCCAGAAGTACACCGCGCCGCTCATCGAGGACGGCGTCGAGACGCTGATCGGCCTGGGCGTCGAGCGGATCATCGGCATCGTCCTCGCGCCGCACTTCTCGACGATGAGCATCGCCCAGTACGCCGACCGCGCGATCACCACCGCGGCCGGCCGCGTGCCGGTCAGCGTCGTGCGCTCCTGGCACCTGGAGCCCGGCTACCTCGACCTGCTGACCGGCTACGTGCGCGACGCGATCGCGCGCGCCGGCGGACAGGAGGGCTGCGAGGTCCTCTTCACCGCGCACAGCCTGCCCCAGCGCATCCTCGAGAACGGCGACCCGTACCCCGACCAGCTCGCCGAGACGGCCGCCGCGCTCGCCGAGCGCGCCCACGTCGAGCACTGGTCGGTCGCCTGGCAGAGCGCCGGGCGCACCGCCGACCCGTGGATCGGCCCCGACGTGCTCGACGTGCTGCGCGACCGCTCGGCCGCCGGCGCTCGCGCCGTCGTCGTGTGCTCGTGCGGCTTCGTCGCCGACCACCTCGAGGTGCTCTACGACCTGGACATCGAGGCGCAGGCCCTCGCCGACGAGCTCGGCCTGACCTTCGCCCGCACCGCCTCGCCGAACGCCGACCCGGCGTTCACGCAGACGCTCGCAGGCATCGTGCTCGACCACGCCCGCGCTCCGGCCGCCGAAGGGGTCGCCGGGTGAGCCGCCACGTCGTCATCGTCGGCGCCGGGATCGCCGGCCTCGCGGCGGCGCACGAGCTGCTGGGTGCGCCGGACCCGCCCCAGGTGACGATCCTCGAGGCCTCCGACCGCGCCGGCGGGCGCATCCGCTCGGTGCGGTTCGCCGGTGTCGCGCTCGACGTCGGCCCCGATGCGCTGCTCACGCGGGCCCCCGGCGCGGTCGACCTCTGCCGTGAGCTCGGGCTCGGCGACGACCTCGTCCCGGCGTCCGACGCCGGCGCGTTCATCTGGACGCGCGGAGCGCTGCGCCCGCTGCCCGCCGGCCTGCTCGCCGGCCTGCCCGCCGGGCCGGGCGAGCTGCTGCGCTCGCGCATCCTCTCCGCCACGGGCCTCGTGCGTGCCGGCATGGACCTCGTGCTGCCGGCCAACGCGCCGCGCGGCGATGGCGACGAGGCGATCGGCGCGCTCGTACGCCGGCGTCTCGGCGGCCAGGTGCTCGAGCGCCTGATCGACCCGCTGCTGGGCGGGATCAACGCCGGCCACTGCGACGCGCTCAGCGTCGCCGCCGGCGCGCCGCACCTCGGCGCCGCCGCCCGCGCGAACCGCAGCCTGATCCGCGGCCTGCGCGCGACCGTCCCTGCGCCGCCGCCGGGCGCGGCGCGCCCGCCGATGTTCCTCAGCGTGCGCGGCGGGCTCGAGCGCCTCGTGGCCGCGCTCACGACGGAGCTCGGCGACGCCGACCTGCGCCTGGACGCCCCGGTCGCGCGCATCGAGCGCGCCGAGCGCGGCGCCCTCGTCGTGCTCGCCTCCGGCGAGCGGATCGAGGCGGACGGCGTCGTCCTCGCGACGCCCGCCGGCCCCGCGGCCGGCGTGGTGCGCACGGCGGCGCCCGCCGCGGCAGCCGAGCTCGACGGCATCCGGACGGCCTCGGTCGCGCTGGTCGCGCTGGCCTACCCGCGTGAGCAGGCGTCCGTCCCCGCCGGCACGGGCTTCCTCGTCGCGCGCGACGAGCAGCTCGCGATCACCGCGTGCACGTGGGCGACCGCGAAGTGGCCGCACCTTGCCGAGGGCTCGACGCATGCGATCTTCAAGTGCTCCTTCGGGCGCGCCGGCGAGGACGACGTCGTCGACCTGCCGGATGCGGAGCTCGTCGCACGCGCACGCGCCGCGCTGGCGCAGACGATGGGTCTGCGGGAAGCCCCCGCCGAGACGCTCGTGGTACGCCACCACGACGCGTTCCCCCAGTACGCCGTCGGCCACCTCGAGCGCGTCGCGCGCATCGAGGATGCGCTCGACGCGGCACTGCCGGCGCTCGCCGTCGCCGGCAGCCCCTACCGCGGCGTGGGCGTTCCCAGCTGCGTCACGAGCGGCCGCGCGGCCGCCCGGCGCCTGCTCGGCCTCTGGAGCGCCGCCCCCGCCCAACCGCAGTCGACCATCAGGAGCTGAACACCGATGAGCACCTCGAGCGAGGGCCACCACTACACCGTCTATGCCGCCTACCAGGCGCCGCTGACGGCCGGGACGCCGGCGGGCGACGCCGCCGAGGGAGCAGCTGCCGAGGCCGTCCTCACCGGCGTGGAGGACGTGACCCTGCGCGGCGCCTACCACCTGACCGCGTTCCGCGCCGAGGCCGACGTGATGATCTGGCTGACTGGCACGAGCGCGGACGCGATGCAGGACACGATCGCGGCCTTCCGGCGCACGCCGTTCGGGCGCAGCCTCGTCCCGTACTGGAGCGCGATCGGCGTCCATCGCGAGGCGGAGTTCAACCGCGCGCACATCCCCGCCTTCCTGGCCGGCGAGGATCCCCACACGTACCTCTGCGTGTACCCGTACGTGCGCTCGCTCGAGTGGTACCTGCTCCCCGCCGAGGAGCGGCGCGAGATGCTCGCCGAACACGGCGTGATGGGCCGCGAGTACCCCGACGTGCGGGCCAACACCGTCAGCTCGTTCGCGCTGGGCGACTACGAGTGGCTGCTCGCCTTCGAGGCGGAGGATCTCGGCCGCATCGTCGACGTCATGCGCCACCTGCGCGGGGCCAAGGCACGGGCGCACACGCGCGAGGAGCTGCCGTTCCTCACGGGCATCCGCAAGCCGCTGGCGGACATCGCCGCGGCGATCGGCTGACGCTCACGCGCTGCTCGACCGCTCCCAGAGGTCGAGCCCGGCCGGGACCGCATGGCGATCGAGCTGCGCGAGCTCGTGATCAGGGGATGATCAGCGCGCTCAGCCGCAGGGCGGCACGTCGTCCACGTCGTCGACGTCGTCGCCGGCGAGCACGCGATCCCAGACGTCGCCCAGGACGTCCAGCTCGTCCGCCGTCACGCGGTCCAGGAACCGCAGGCGGACGCCCGCCAGGTGCGTGCGCCGCGCGGCCTGCAGCTTCGTGGCGCCGTCGGGGGTGAGCCGCGCGAACGAGCCGCGCGCGTCGCTCGGGCAGGACTCGCGGGCGACGAGGCCCTCGCGCTCGAGCCGGTCGATCAGGCGCGTGAGCCCGCTGCGGCTGAGGATGACGGAGTCGGCGAGATCGCACATGCGCATGCGCTGGTCCTCGGCGTGGGCGACATGGAGCAGCACCTCGTAGGAGCTCAGCGGCAGCGAGTGCTCGCGCTCGAGCTCGGCGTCGAGCGCCTTCGTCAGCGCGGCGTGGGCGCGGAGCATGCCGCGCCAGGCGCGCAGCTCCTGCGTGTCGAACGCGACGCTGGGATCGGTGGTGGAGCTGGTGATGGCCATGGTGAGCAGGGCTTTCGTGGGGGCTGCGCGGCCTGAAGGTACCAGGGACGGCGGAGCTGTTTGCATCGCTATTGTTGCACATGCAATCATTCGATGATGCCACTCCAGGGTCTGCACCACATCACAGCCATCACGGCGGACGCGCCGGCCAACGTCGACTTCTACGCGCGACTCCTCGGGCTGCGACTCGTCAAGAAGACGGTGAACTTCGACGAGCCCTCGGTCTACCACCTCTACTTCGGCGACGAGGCGGGCGCGCCCGGCTCGATCCTGACCTTCTTCGAGTTCCCCGGCGCGGCCCCCGGTCGCGCCGGGGACGGCGAGCTGCATGCCATCCAATGGCGCGTCGGGAGCGACGCGGCGCTGTTCTTCTGGGAGGCCCGCCTGGGCGCCGCGGGCATCGCGACCGCCCGCGACCGGGCCGCCGTCCTGTTCCGCGACCCGGAGGGCCTGGCGCACGAGCTGCATGCGCCGCCGCACGCGGGGAGCGCCGACGCGCCGCTCGTCGCGCGCGCACCGGACATCCCCGTCGAGCACGCGCTCCAGGGCTTCGAGGGCGTGCGCGCCTACGCCTCCGTCCCGGATCGCAGCGCGCCGCTCCTGGAGACGCTCGGCTTCCGCCGCGGAGGGACCGACGACGAGCACTGGCTGCTCGGCGGCGAGGAGCGCACGGCGCGGCTCGTCTACGACCGCCCGCCGGGGGATCGCGGGCGCCAGGGCGCCGGCAGCATCCACCACGTCGCCTGGTCGGCGGCCGACGACGCCGAGCTGCAGGCCGTCGGCGCACAGGCCGCCGCGGCCGGCGCGCGCCCGACGCCGGTGATCGACCGCCAGTACTTCCACTCGGTCTACTTCCGCGAGCCCAGCGGCGTCCTCTTCGAGCTGGCCACGCGCGACATCGGGTTCGCCGTCGACGAGCCCGCTGCGAGCCTCGGCGAGGCCCTGAAGCTGCCGCCGCAGCACGAGAGCCGGCGTGCGCAGATCGAGCCGCTGCTGACGCCGCTCGTCAACCCGCGGGCGGCGGCGTGACCGTCGCCCTGCCCGACTCGCTCGTCCATCGCGTCCGCCCCGCGACGGGCGCGCCGCAGGGCGCGCTCGTCCTGCTGCACGGGCGCGGGGCCGACGAGGCGGACCTCGTGCCGTTCCTCGACCTGCTCGACCCGCGGCGGCGGCTGGTCGGCATCACGCCCGGCGGCCCGCTGTTCCTCCCACCCGGTGGGCGCCACTGGTACGCCGTGCCGCGCGTCGGCCACCCCGACCCCGCGACGTTCGCCGAGACCTGGGCCACGCTGACGGCGTTCGTCGACGCGATCCCCGAGGCCACGGGCGTCTCGTGGGAGCGGATCGTCCTCGGCGGCTTCTCGCAGGGCTCGGTGATGGCCTACGCGCTCGGCCTGGGCGCCGGGCGCCCGCGGCCCGCGGGAATCGTCGCGATGAGCGGCTTCGTCCCGACGGTCGCCGGCTGGGAGCCCGATCTCGCCGCGCGCGCCGGCCTGCCGGTCTGGATCGCCCACGGCCGCAACGACCCCGTCATCAGCGTCGAGTTCGGGCGCGCGGCGCGCGACCTGCTCACGGCCGCCGGCCTCGACGTGACCTACCGCGAGAGCGACGCGGCCCATCACGTCGACCCGCGCGCGATCGCGGCGCTCCCGGCCTGGGTCGACCGCGTGCTGCCGGCGGCCTGACCGCCAGATGGTTGATTCCACGCCGCCGTGGATCACTCATCTCGTGGGTCTTCTCGGAATGTCGGGCCGGAAATGCCGCGGCGGCGGCGCCGTCAGGCAAGGACGCAGGATCGGTGCAATGCCGGTGGCATTGCCCGATTCGAGGACGCCGCATGACGGTGATCGCCGTCCGGCATTCCCGGTCAGACGTTTTGAGAAGGGCCACTAGCCGGCGATCAGGGAGCGCCCGGTCATCCCCGCCGGCTGCTCGATCCCGAGCAGCTGCAGGATCGTCGGCGCGACGTCGGCGAGCGCGCCGCCCTCACGGAGCGTCAGGCCATCGTGCGTGACGATCAGCGGGACCGGGTTGAGCGAGTGCGCCGTGTTCGGGGTGCCGTCGTCGTTGAGCATGTGGTCGGCGTTGCCGTGGTCGGCGGTGATGACCAGCACGCCGCCGTCCTCCTCCACCGCGCGCACGACCTCGCCCAGGCACGCGTCGACCGTCTCGATCGCCGTCACCGCGGCCGGGATCACGCCGGTGTGCCCGACCATGTCGGCGTTGGCGAAGTTGATGATCCCGAAGCGGGGCCCGTCCTGCGCCCAGGCGGCGACGAACGCGTCGGCCGCCTCGCGCGCGCTCATCTGCGGCTTGAAGTCGTAGGTCGGCACGTCGCGCGGCGAGGCGACGAGCTCACGCCGCTCGCCCGTCTCCGGGGTCTCCTCGCCGCCGCCGAAGAAGTACGTCACGTGCGGGTACTTCTCGGTCTCCGCGACGTGCAGCTGGCGCCCGCCGGCGGCGGCGATCACGTGCGGCAGCGTCACGCTCGGGTGCGCGGGCGGGAAGGCGACCGGGTAGGGCCAGCCCTCCTCGTACTCGGTCAGGCAGGCATAGCGCTCGATCGTCCCGGCGCCGGCGCGATCGATCTCCGTGAACGCCGGGTCGGCGAGCGCGAGCGTGATCTCGCGCATGCGATCGGGGCGGAAGTTGAACGCGATGACGCTGTCGCCGGGCCGGATCCGCGCCTCCGCGCCGACCGTCGTCGCCGTCACGAACTCATCGGTCTCCGCGCGCGCGTACGCGGCGATGCAGGCCTCGGGCCCGTTCTGCGCGTGGTGGGCGCCGGTGCCGTGGACGAGGAGGTCGTAGGCCTGCTGCAGGCGGTCCCAGCGCTTGTCGCGATCCATCGCGAAGTACCGGCCGATGACACTGCCGATCCGGGCGCACGGCGTCTCCGCGCACCACGTGTCCACGCTCGCGAGGTACCCGGCGCCGCCGGTCGGCGAGGTGTCGCGGCCGTCGGTGAAGGCGTGGATCACGAGATCCTCCACCCCCAGGTCGGCGCCCATGCGGATCAGCGCCTGCAGGTGGTCCATGCTCGAGTGCACGCCGCCGTCGCTGACCAGGCCGATCAGGTGCACGCGCGGTGCGCCGCGCAGCGCGTCGCGCAGGACGGGGTTCTCGTCGAGCTCGCCGTCGCGCACCGCGTCGTCGATCCGCGTCAGGTCCTGGCGGATGACCGAGCCGGCGCCGAGGTTCAGGTGGCCGACCTCGGAGTTGCCCATCTGGCCGTCCGGCAGGCCGACCGCGCGCCCGCAGGCGGTCAGCTGCGTGTGCGGGTACTCGGCCCAGAGCGCGTCGAAGACGGGCGTGTGCGCGAGCCCCACCGCGTTGCCGGGCCCGGGCTCGGCGATGCCCCAGCCGTCGAGGACGATCAGGACCGCGGACGGGGCCGGGAGGCTCACGCGCGCGCCGCCTCGACGATCGCGGCGAACGAGGCCGGCTCGAGCGCGGCACCGCCGACGAGCGCGCCGTCGATGTCCGGCAGTGCCAGCAGCTCGGCCGCGTTGTCGGGCTTGACGCTGCCGCCGTACTGGATCCGCATCGCGGCGGCGGCGTCGGCGTCGATCCCGGCGACCAGCGCCCGGACGAACGAGCACGCCTCCTGCGCCTGTTCGGGCGTGGCGACCTTGCCGGTGCCGATCGCCCAGATCGGCTCGTACGCGATGACGACCTCGTGCAGGCGCTCGACGGGAACCTTCTCGAGGTCCTCCTGCACCTGGTGGCGCAGCTTGCGCTGCATCGCGCCCGCCTCGCGCTCGGCCTCCGTCTCGCCGACGCAGAGGATCGGGATGAGCCCGGCATCGAGTGCGGCCGGCACCTTGTCGGCGAGCGCCCTGTCCGTCTCGTTGAAGTACTGGCGGCGCTCGGAGTGGCCCAGGACGACGCCGTGGACGTCGAGGTCGGCGAGCATCGGGGCGCTGACCTCGCCGGTGAACGCGCCGCTGGCGGCCTCGTGCATGTTCTGCGCGAAGACCTGCACCCGCGAGCCGCGCGTGGAGTCGACCATCGCCTGCAGGTCGGTGAACGGCACGCAGATCGCGACGTCCACGCCCTCCGAGGAGGAGACCCGCGGGAGCAGGCCGGAGATGAACATCTCGGCCTCCCCCACCGTCTTGAACATCTTCCAGTTGCCCGCGACGAACGGTGTCCGCGTCATGTGCTGAGTGCCTCCACGCCCGGCAGGGTTCGTCCTTCGACGAGCTCGAGTGTCGCGCCCCCGCCGGTGGAGAGGTGCGTGACCCGGTCCTCGAGCCCGAAGGCCTTGAGCGCCGCGGCGCTGTCACCGCCGCCGACCACGGTCGTTCCGGGGCATGCGGCGACGGCCTCGGCGACCGCGCGCGTCCCGGCCGCGAACGGCTCCAGCTCGAACGCCCCCATCGGGCCGTTCCAGAAGACGCTGCCGGCGCCGGCGATCTCCAGCGCGTAGGCCTCCGCCGTCCGCGGGCCGACGTCGAGGCCCATCCAGCCCGCCGGCACGTCGATGCCGTCGAGCGCACGGCGCTCGGCCTCGGCGGCGAAGCGGTCGCCGAGCACGAGGTCGACCGGGAGCAGCAGGCGGCTGCCGCGCTGCTGCGCGTCGGCGAGCACGCGGCGCGCCGGCTCGAGGTCGTCCTCGGAGCAGAGCGACGCGCCGACCTCGTGACCCTGGGCGCGGAAGAACGGGAAGCACATCGCCCCGCCGATCAGGACGGCGTCGGCGATGCTGAGGAACCGGTCGAGAACGCCGATCTTGTCGCCGACCTTCGCACCGCCGACGATCGCGACGAGCGGCCGCGGCGGGTCGGACAGGATGGCGCCGATCGTGTCGACCTCGCGCTGCAGGAGCAGGCCGGCCGCGCTGGGCGAGAGGTGCCTGACGATCCCGACGTTCGAGGCGTGGGCGCGGTGCGCAACGCCGAACGCGTCGTCGACGAAGGCCTCCGCGAGCCGGCCGTAGGCCGCAGCGAGATCGGGGTCGTTCTTCGTCTCCCCCGGCTCGAAGCGCACGTTCTCCAGCATCAGCACGTCGCCGGGCTCGAGGTTGCGCGCGAACGCCTCGACCTGCTCGCCGACGACGTCGGGGGCGAGCGTGACGTCCCAGCCCGTGAGCTCCGCCAGGCGGTCGGCCGCGGGCCGCAGCGAGAACGCAGGGTCGACGCCCTTGGGCCGCCCGAGGTGGGCGGCGAGGACGAGCGAGCACCCGGCGTCGCGCAGGCGGTTGAGCGTCGGCAGCGCGGCGCGGATGCGAGCGTCGTCCGTGACGACGCGGTCCGCGTCGAGCGGGACGTTGAAGTCGACGCGCACGAAGACGCGGCGGCCCTCGACGTCGATGTCATCGAGCGTTCTCATGCTGCAGGACTCCGCCGCGGCGGCGTCTAGAGCAGCTTCTGGACGATGTCGACCAGGCGGTTCGCGTAGCCCCACTCATTGTCGTACCAGCTGACGACCTTGACGAGCGTGTCGTCGATGACCGAGGTCAGCAGGCCGTCGACGATCGAGCTGTGCGGATCGGTGACGATGTCCGTCGAGACGATCGGATCGGTCGTGAACTTCAGGATCCCGGCGAGCGGA
Organism: Solirubrobacteraceae bacterium; assembly: GCA_036510915.1. Classification (GTDB taxonomy): domain Bacteria; phylum Actinomycetota; class Thermoleophilia; order Solirubrobacterales; family Solirubrobacteraceae; genus F1-60-MAGs163. Next base: position 42,645 of record DATCDC010000027.1, read on the forward strand.
CCGTCGGCGGCGGCCTTGAAGGCGGCGTTGAGCTCCTCGACCGTCGTCGCGCGCTCGGCCTCGAAGGTCAGGTCGACGAGCGAGCCGGTGATGACCGGGGCGCGGACCGCGAAGCCGTGGAGCTTGCCCTGCAGTTCGGGCAGCACGAGGCCGACGGCCTTGGCGGCGCCGGTGGAGGTCGGCACGAGGTTCACGGCGGCGGCGCGGGCGCGGCGCAGGTCCTTGTGCGGGGCGTCCTGGAGCGCCTGGTCGCCGGTGTAGGCGTGGATCGTCGTCATCAGGCCGTGCTTGATGCCGACCGTCTCGTTGGCGACCTTCGCGAACGGCGCAAGGCAGTTCGTGGTGCAGGAGGCGTTGGAGATCACGTGGTGGACGGCCTTGTCGTACTCGTCGAAGTTCACGCCGAGCACGAACATCTTCACGTCGCCCTTGGCGGGCGCGGAGATCACGACCTTCGTCGCACCGCCGGCGATGTGCTTGGCCGCGTCGTCGGCCTTCGTGAAGAAGCCGGTCGACTCGATCACGACGTCCGCGCCGAGGTCGCCCCACGGCAGGGCGCCGGGATCGCGCTCGGCGAGCACCTTGATCTCGTCGCCGTCGATCGAGATGCCGTCGTCCGTCGCCTCGACCGTGCCGCCGTACGGTCCGAGGATCGAGTCGTACTTGAAGAGGTGCGCCAGCGTCCGGGAGTCGGTCAGGTCGTTGACCGCGACGATGTCGATGTCGGCTCCGGAGGCCTTCGCGGCCCGGACGACGTTCCGGCCGATGCGGCCGAAGCCATTGATTCCAACGCGTACGGGCATGCGGTGTCGGATCCCTTCCAGTCGGAGAAGCAGGGGAAGCCGGGCGCACGAGCACGCGGGTCCGGCGGCCCGTGGAGCGTAGCTAGATGAACGTGACGGCGGCTGCTCCCTGTGACCGGTCGTCACAGGCCGACCTCAGGCCGGGCTGCACCGGTGAGGAGATCGTCCGCCGGACCCGCGAGCAGCCGCCACAGGGTCAGGAGTCGCGGTGCACGACGTCGGCGACGACGTCCGGATTCCCCTCATACCGCCGACCCAGCGCCTCCGTGATCGCCACGGACCGATGGCGCCCTCCGGTGCATCCGACGGCGATGGTCATGTGCGCCTTGCCCTCCGCGACGTACTGGGGGATGAGGAAGTCGAGCAGCGGCAGGAGCCGGTCGTAGAACGCGTCGAGGGCACCCCCGCGCGCGACGTACTCGACGATCCGCTCGTCGCGGCCGGTGAGCGCACGCAGCTCGGGGACGTAGTGCGGGTTGGGCAGGAAGCGCACGTCGAGCACCATGTCGGCGTCGCGCGCCGGGCCGTTCTTGAAGCCGAAGCTCTGGAACGTGAGCGCCATCCGGGTGACGCTGGAGCGCGGCAGCAGCTCGTCGGCGAGCTTGCGGCGCAGCTCGTGCGCCTTGAGCCCCGTCGAGTCGACGATGACGCCGGCGCGGGCGCGCAGCGGCTCCACGAGCCGGCGCTCGGTCTCGATCCCCTCGGCGACGCTCCCGGCGGGGCTGAGCGGATGGCGCCGGCGCGTCTCCTTGTAGCGGGTCTGCAGCGCTTCGTCGCTCGCGTCGAGGAACAGCACGCGGTGGTTGATGCCCGAGGCGTCGAGCTCGTCGAGCACGGCGGACATCTGCTGGAAGTACGCGCCCCCGCGCGCGTCGGAGACGATCGCGGCGCGCTGCACCTTCGAGCCTTCGTGCAGGAAGAGATCGACGAGGCCGCGGATCATCTCCGGCGGGAGGTTGTCGACGCAGAAGTAGCCGGCGTCCTCGAAGACGTCCATCGCGGTCGACTTGCCGGCACCGGAGAGGCCGGAGATGACGACGAGATCGGCGAGGGCGATGTCGTTTGCGGAAGCCACTGCCATGAAGTATCGACGCTCGCGCGGCCGGTCAGGCGAACCGGGCGTGAACGAACGAGCGCCTCACGGTGTCGGCCGGCGCAGGAAGGTGTGGACGTCGCGGGCGATCTTCGGCGGCAGCCCGGGCACGCCCTCGAGCTCCTCGCGGCTGGCGGCCAGGACGGCGTCGGGCGAGCCGAAGTGCGCCAGCAGCGCCTTCTTGCGTGACGGGCCGACGCCGGGCAGCGCGTCGAGCGCGGACGTCGTCATCGCTCGGTCGCGGCGTGTGCGGTGGTGGCCGATCGCGAAGCGGTGCGCCTCGTCGCGGACGCGCTGCAGCAGTTGCAGCGCGGACGTGTCGTGCTCGAGCACGATCGGCGCCGCGCTGCCCGGCAGGAACACCTCCTCGATGCGCTTGGCGAGCGAGACGACGGCGACGCCGCGCTCGCGGAAGTCCTGCAGCACGTCGAGCCCCGCGGACAGCTGGCCCTTGCCGCCGTCGATCACGACGAGGTTCGGCAGCGCCGCGAACGACTCGTTGTAGGCGGGGTCGTGCGGGGAGAGCTCGCGCTGGCTCTCCCAGTTGCGGATCCGGCGGGTGAGCACCTCGCGCATGGCCGCGAAGTCGTCCGGCACGCCGTCCTCGAGCGAGCGCAGCGTGAAGCGCCGGTAGTCGGACTTCTTGGTCGCGCCGCCCTCGAAGACGACCATCGAGGCGACGGTGTGCGTGCCCATGAGGTTCGAGATGTCGAAGCACTCGATCCGCACGGGCAGCGTCTCGAGGCCGAGCGCGGCCTGCAGCTCGTCGAGCGCCTCGACGCGCTGGCGCCGCGAGCGCTCGGCCTTCAGGCGCTCCTGGTCGAGCGCGAGCAGCGCATTGCGCTCGGCGAGCTCGAGGATCCGCCGCTTGTCGCCGCGCTCGGCGGCGCGCACCTCGACGGCCGCGCCGCGGCGTTCTCCCAGCGCCTCGCCGAGTGTCTCGCGATCGGCGGCGCTCAGCTCCTGCTGGACGATGACCTGCGCGGGGATGCCGTGGCGCCCGGCGTAGTACTGGGCGATGAACTCGAGCGAGACCTCCGCGGGCTCGAGCTCCCCGGGGTTCTCGAGGTAGAACGACTGGCGGTCGGCGAGCACCCCGTCGCGCACCTGGAAGACCTGGGCATTGGCGTCCACCCCGTCGACGGCGACGGCGATCGCGTCGAGCGTGCCGACCGCCTCGTTGGCGACCCGCTGACGCTCGAGCAGCGAGCGCACGGCGCGCAGGCGGTTGCGCTCGAGCGCGGCGGTCTCGTACTCCCGGGCCTCGGCCGCCGTGGTCATCCGGTCCTCGAGGTCGCGCTCGATCTCGCGGTAGCGACCCGACAGGAACGCGATGACGCCGTCGATCGCCTCCATGTACTCGGCGCGCGTGACGTACCCGACGCACGGTGCCCCGCAGCGATTGATGTGGTAGTCGAGGCACGGCGAGCCGGAGCGCCGCCCGGGCTCCGTGCCGGTGCACGAGCGGTACTGGAAGACCTTGCTGAGCACGTCGAGCGTCGCGCGCGTGCGCTTGGCGTTCGAATACGGCCCGAAGTAGAGCCGGTTGCGCCGGTGCCGCTCACGCGTGAAGTAGACCCGCGGATACTCCTCGTCCATCGAGATCGCGATGTACGGATAGCTCTTGTCGTCGCGCAGGCGGATGTTGAAGCGCGGCTGGTGGCGCTTGATCAGGTTCTGCTCGGCGAGCAGTGCCTCCGCCTCGGTCGCGAGCAGCAGGAACTCGATGTCGGCCGCCTCGCCGACCATCTCGGTCGCGCCCCGGGTCACCGGATTGCTGAAGTGGCTCGCGACGCGCTTGCGCAGCGACCGCGCCTTGCCGACGTAGATGACCTCGCCCTGCGCGTCGCGGAAGAGGTAGACGCCCGGGCCGTCGGGAAGCTGCCTGCGCTGGTCGCGCAGGCGCCGTTCGCGCTCGCTGCTGTCCCCGTTCGAGGCCACCACGATCGAGGATACGAGCGCCGTGGACGGCGGGCGTAGGATTCGCGCATGACGACGACGGCGCTGCGCACGTGCCCACTCTGCGAGGCCACCTGCGGCCTCGAGCTGACGATCGAGGACGGGCGGGTGACGAAGGTCCGGGGCGATGCGGGCGACGTCTTCAGCAAGGGGTTCATCTGCCCGAAGGGGGCGAGCCTGAACGAGCTGCACGACGACCCGGATCGGCTGCGCTCGCCGATGCGCCGCCGCGCCGACGGCACGTTCGAGGCCGTCTCCTGGGAGGAGGCGTTCACCGAGATCGACGAGCGCCTGCGCGCGGTCGACGCCGCCCATGGCCGCCAGGCGTTCGCGGCGTATCTCGGGAACCCGACGGCGCACTCGCTGGGCGGCCTGCTCTACGGCCGCGCGCTGCTGAAGGCGCTGGGCACGCGCAACATCTACTCGGCGAGCACCGTCGATCAGTTCCCCAAGCAGCTGGCGTCCGCACTGATGTTCGGCACGGGCCTGAGCGTGGCGATCCCCGACCTCGACCGCACCGATCACCTGCTGGTCCTCGGCGCCGACCCGATGGTCTCCAACGGCTCGCTGATGACCGCGCCGGACGTGCGCGGGCGCCTGCGCGCGATCCGCGCCCGCGGCGGGAAGGTCGTCGTCGTCGACCCGCGCCGCTCGCGGACCGCGGGCGAGGCCGACGAGCACCACTTCGTCCGTCCCGGCAGCGACGCGCTGCTGCTGTTCGCGATGGTCAACGTCCTGTTCGCCGAGGGCCTCGCCGACCCGGGCGCGCACCTCGCGCCGCACCTCGCGGGGCTCGACGAGGTCCGCGCGCTCGCCGCGCCGTTCACGCCGGAGGCCGTCGCGCCGGCGACCGGGATCGCCGCCGCGGAGATCCGCCGCATGGCGCGCGAGCTTGCCGCGGCGCCGACGGCCGCCGTCTACGGGCGGATCGGCACGACGACGCAGAGCTTCGGCACCGCGACCAGCTGGCTGATCGACGTGCTCAACGTCCTCACCGGCAACCTCGACCGCCCCGGCGGCGCGATGTTCAACCGGCCGGCGGCCGGATCGGGCAACACGCAGGGCGAGCCGGGGCGCGGGCGCGGGACCGCGATCCACCGCTGGAGCTCGCGCGTCAGCGGGCGCGGCGAGGTCTTCGGCGAGCTCCCCGTCGCGTGCCTGACGGAGGAGATCACGACGCCGGGCGAGGGCCAGGTCCGCGCGCTCTTCACGATCGCGGGCAACCCGGTGCTGTCGACGCCCAACGGCGACCGGCTCGCCGAGGCGCTCGACGCGCTCGACCTCATGGTCTGCGTCGACATCTACCTCAACGAGACCACGCGCCACGCCCACGTGATCCTCCCCGTGCCCTCGACCCTCGAGCGCGCGCACTACGACGTCGCGCTCTACCCCTTCGCGATCCGCAACATCGCGAACTGGTCACCGCCCGTCTTCGACCTCCCGGCCGGCGCGCTGGACGAGTGGGAGATCCTCGCGAAGCTGGCGGCGATCGCCGGCGGCGCCGGGCCGGATGCCGAGGTCGCCGTGATCGACGACGTCATCGCCGGCGAGGCGGTGCGGCGCGCGGTGCGCACCGCGGCGTCCCCGGTCACCGGGCGCGACCCCGACGAGCTGCTCGCCGAGCTCGCGCCGCGCGTGGGCCCGGCGCGGCTCGTCGACCTGATGCTGCGGATCGGGCCCTACGGCGACGGCTTCGGCGCGAACCCGGGCGGCCTGTCGCTCGCGACGCTCGAGGCGGCGCCCCACGGCGTCGACCTCGGCGCGCTGGAGCCGCGGATCCCCGAGGTGCTGCGCACCGAGAGCGGGAAGATCGAGCTCGCGCCCGAGCCGCTCGTCGCCGAAGCCGAGCGCCTGGTCGCCGCGCTCGCCGCCGCGGTGCCCGCCGGCGACGGCATGCTGCTGATCGGCCGCCGGCAGCTGCGGTCGAACAACTCGTGGATGCACAACATCCCGAAGCTCGTCTCGGGCCCGGAGGGCTGCACCGTGCTCGTCCACCCCGACGACGCCGAGCGGCTCGGCCTGGCCGACGGCGAGCCGGCGGTCGTCTCGACCGCGCGCGGCGAGATCCGGCTGACCGCGCAGGTGACCGACGACATGATGCCCGGCGTCGTCTCGGTCCCCCACGGCTGGGGCCACGACCTCGACGGCGCCCAGCTCGACGTCGCCCGCGCGCACGCGGGCGCCAACGTCAACGTCCTGGGCGACTCCGGCGAGCTCGAGCCGCTGACCGGGACGGCCGTGCTGAACGCGATCCCGGTCGAGCTCGCACCGGCGCGCCAGCCGGCGCCTGCCTGATCAGTAACTCCAGTCCTGTGTGTGACAGCCGCGGTCGACCGGGCAGACCTCGGTCAGCCTGCCGGTCGGCTGCAGGAAGTCGGACTTCTGCCGGCGCGCGGCGACGGTGTTGCGGACGAGCTCGTGCGGGTCGTTGCCGGTGCGCGGCGGGAGGTTGCCGAGCGGCGGGACGTCCGTGCCGAGCGCGCCGCCGTCGCGGATGGGGCCGCTGTCCCACATGACGATCGCCGAGCCGACGGTCAGGCCGCCGGCGGGCGTGATCCCGTAGAGCGGGATCTTGTCGAACGTGCGGCCGGGGTCGTAGCCCGGGAGGCGCGCGGCGGCGCCCGCGGTGTGGCCGTCGCCGATCGTGCGCGCCTCGTTCTCGGCGGTGATCTGCGCCACCTGGTGGTCGCCGACCGCCACGTCGAGCAGCACGCTGTGCAGCGGCGTGCTCTCCGGCGGTGAGCCGGTCATGTGGGCGGCCCAGCCGTCGGCCTCCCCGCGATCCCACAGGCTCTGGATGACCGTCAGGATCAGCATGCGGTCGAAGCGGTCGGGGTAGGCGGGCACGAAGAACGCGTTGTAGGCGTCGAAGTCGACGCTGCGGGGCAGCAGCAGGCTGTAGTTCATCCCGGGCACGCCGAGCACCGCGCGCCGGAAGTCGGGCGCGATCGCCGTGAGCGCGCCGCCGAAGATCCCGCCCTGGCTGTTGCCGTCGTAGTACAGGTTCGAGGTGTCGATCAGGGGGGCGCCCGTGGGGCCCTGGAAGGCGGCCTGGCCGGCGAGGCCCTGCGGGTGGATCATCAGGCGCCCGAGCAGCAGGCCGTTGAGCAGGCCCTGCTGCAGGCGGTCGGCCAGTGACGGGAAGCCGGAGAAGTTCTTCAGGATCGAGATCGCGTTCGGCACGTCCTCGTCGGCCATGCCGATCTCACGTGTGGCGCAGTAGACGAAGTCGTGCTCCTGGGCCATCGCCTGGACGTTGCCGGCCATGACCTCGTCGGGGCTGCCGAGCAGCCCGTGCCCGTAGAGGCTGAGCCGCGCCGGGGCGGTGAGCGCCGCGCGCGGGATCACGCAGTAGAACTGCGCCTTCATCGTGTTCCCCTTGATGCGCTGGGGGATCCAGCTGAAGGCCGTGGGCTTCGTCTTGCGGAAGGCGAACCGCGAGCCGGGCGGGCAGCCCGGCCTGTCCAGGTAGCAGGGCGCGATCATCGTCCCGACGACCTCGCGTGCGAGCTTGTCGTTCTGGCCGTCCTTGCACCCGTCGGCGTCGCACGGCGCGAAGTCCGTGACGGTGTCGATGTGGAACGCCGGCGCGCGGCCGGCGACCTTGCCGTCGACGAGGTTGTCGTCCCCGAGGCCCGCGAACGCGTTGTCGCGGATCGCGAGCGTGCGCTCCTCGATGTTGCGCTCGCTGGCGACGGTGAAGTCCCAGGCGAGGTAGAGCGACGAGCGCTTGATCTTGGCCTTGCGTTCGAGCGTCGAGAAGATCCGGGCGAAGTGCGCGCGGCGCAGCGCGAGCTTCGGGTCGCTGGTCTTCAGGTTGTCGCGCAGCGCCCTGAACGCGGGGCCGGGCTGGATGATCGAGCCGTTCGCCCTGCGCAGGTTGCTCAGCGCGACGATGTAGCGGTGACCCTCGGTGAAGTTCCTGGCCGGGTGGATCATGAGGATCCGGTCCCTGGCCGTCTTCGCCCCGGAGTCGAGCTCGGCCCAGACGAGCTGACGCTTGCCGGTCGCCGCGTCGATGACGGCGATCGGCTGGCCCGGGTCGAGGCTCTGGCGCAGGTCGTTGATCGGGACCGCGCCCGTCTTCTTCAGGTCGATCCCCGGGACGTCGGTGAGGATGCCGCTGCCCGGGCTGAAGCCGTCGCTGTGGTCCAGGTCGGTCGTGTCGATCTGCTGGCCCTGCCGGTTCGCCGGCAGCTGCGCGGGACGCAGGTTCAGCCGCCGGCCGGTGTCGCTGCGCCTGTCCGGGACGGTGAAGTGGTCGTTGGGGTAGGGCAGCAGGCAGGCACGCGGATCGATCGGGTCGCAGCCGCGCGGCGGCGCGGTCTTCGCGACGGCGGGGGCGACGGCGGTCAGCGCCATGACGATGGCGCCGAGGACAACGGCGCGGCTGGGCCTGCTCACGGGTGATCTCCTCAGGAACGTCCGTGGGTGCGCGTTCCTACGACCCCCGGGATGCGCGAAGGTAGCACGGGTCCGGCGCCCGCCGCGCCACCTGGACGGGGCCTCTCATCCGGCCGCGAAGGGGCTCAGCGCCTCGCGGACCGGCGCCGGGATCGGGGTCTTCGTCCAGGCCTGAGCGTCGACGAACACGTGGCGCAGCTCGCCCTCCACGAGCAGCTCCCCGTCGCGCCGCACGCGCATCCGCGTCGTCATGCCGGTCGTGCCCAGGCGGATGATCCCCGCCTCGACGTCGATGAGGTCGTCGAAGCGCGCCGAGCCCAGGTATCGCGCGGTCGCCTCGGCGACGACCATGTCGATGCCGTGGTCGGCGATCATCGTCGCGTAGGAACGGTCGAACGCCGCGCGCCAGAGCTCGGTGATCGCGATGTCGAAGTAGGCGAAGTACTGCGCGTTGAAGACGATCGCCTGCGGGTCGCACTCGTGGTAGCGCACGCGCAGGGCGTGGGTGAACGGGGGCATGCGGCGGCAGTCTGCCGGTTCTCAGGCCACGAGTCGCACGAGCGGGCCTCCTCCGCCCGCGCCGAGCCCGCCGCCGCGGGCCAGCGCGACGATCCGCTGCACGTAGGACTGCGTCTCGGCGATCGCCGGCACGCACCAGCACGAGGCGACCGCTCCCGGGCCCGCGTTGTAGGCGGCGAGCGCGAGCGGCACCGAGCCGAAGCGCCGCAGCAGGTCGTGCATGAGATGCGCCTGGGCGTCGATCGCGGCGACCGGATCGAACGGGTCCGCGAGCCCGTACGTCCGCGCCGTCGCGGGCATGAACTGCGCGATCCCGAGCGCTCCCGCCGCCGACCGCGCATGCGGATCGAAGCCCGACTCCTGTTGCAGCTGTGCGGCGAGCAGCGCCGCGCCGACGGCCCAGCGGCTCGACGCGGTCCGCAGCGGCGCCGCGAACGCCGCCGGCACGTACCCCGGCACGGCGCTCGCCGCCCCCCGGCCGGCCGGCGCGAACCCGACGGACGCGCTGCCGGGGTCGCGCACGTAGCCGAGGTGCCACGGCTCCCATGGGTACCGGCGCAGGAACCCGTAGGCACGGGCGTGGGCCAGCAGCCACCCGTAGGCGAGCGCCGGGCCGAGGTCGAGCTCGGTCGCGAGGCGGTGCAGCGACGTGCCCGGCGGCGCCACCCATCTCGGGTCCGGGTGCGCCGCGAACAGCCGCGCCTGCTCGGCGTTCGAGCGGAAGGCGCTCACGACCACCAGCCCGAGCCCGGCGCGCCGTGCCGCCGCCGCGAGCCGGTCGAACGCGAGCGCCACATCGGGGCGCATCGGGCGGCCCTGGCGATACGCGAACGGCCCGCGGTACTCGCCGTCGCCGATCGGCGCCGCGGCGATCGCCGACAGCTCGGCCTCGGCGCTCGCCCGGTCGCCGATCGCGCCGGCGCCCGGCACGGCGAGCACGCCGCGCACCTCGACGCGCACGCGCTCGGGCAGCGCACCGGCCACGAACGCGACCTGCACGTCGACCGCGCCGTTGCGCGCCGCGGTGCGCTCGGCCACGGCGCGCGCGAGCGCCAGGTAGGCGGCCGTGCTGAGCCTGCGCGATCCGCGATCGAGGACCCGCGGGCGCGCGTCGAGCAGCGCCCGCGCGCCGGCGAGCGCGGCGAGGTCGGCGGCGCGCTGGCGCGCGCCGTGCGCCGCGATGCCCGCGGCGACCCAGCCGAGCGCGAGCGCGCCGGCGAGGACGGCGGCCAGGCCGCCGACGAGCAGCAGCAGCGCCTGCCCCCGCTCGCGGGGCCTTCCGCCGCTCACGCCAGGCCCTCCAGGAGCGGCCCCAGCCTGCGGCGCAGCGGCGCCGGCGCGAGCAGGCCGCTGCGCACGAGCAGCGCGGCGCCCGGCGGCGCAGGCGGCAGGCAGTGCGGCGCGAACCCCCCGTCCACGAGCCCGTCGAGCGCGAGCGCCGCCAGCGGAGCGTCGGGGTCGCTCACGAGCGCCACGCGCGGGACGGCGTCGAGCAGGCGCTCGAACGCCTCCTCGCGCACGCCGGCCATCGCGAGCACGCACGGCACGCCCAGCGCCCCCGCGACGCGCTCGGCCGCGGCGCCCGCCGCCACGTCGTCCTCCGGCAGCAGCACGCGCACGAGCCGCCCGCGCGCTGCGGACTCGACGCCGAGCGCCGCCACCCGCGCCGCCATCGCGGCCGCCGCACCACGCGCCGGCGAGGGTGCGGCCAGCGCAGCCGCCGGCCCGCCCTGCCGGCACGCCCACCACAGGACGACGCCGGCACCGGCCTCGCGACCGAGCATCAGCGCCGCCGCGGCCGCCCACGGCTCGACGGCCGGCCGGCGGCCCAGCAGCGCACAGGCGATCAGGCTCACGCCGGCGGTCCGGCGTCGGCGACCACGACCGTGCGCAGCCGGCCGGCGAGGCCCGGGAGCAGCGACGGCGGGCGCAGCTCGACGCGGACGACCCGTCCGCGCACGCGCACCGACAGGCGCGCGCGCGACCAGCCCGGCAGGGCCGCCCGCGCCGCCGCCGCGGCGTCACGGTCCTGCAGCAGCGCTGCGGCACCCGCCCCGGCCGCGTTCCCGGCGAGCTCCCGGCAGGCCCCCGCTGCCAGCAGCTGCGCGACGACGAGCGCGACGAGCAGCACGAGCGGCGCGACGGCCAGCAGCTCGATCGTGGCCTGTCCGCGCACGCTTCGCATCACTCCGCCCCCGCGGGCCCGGCGACCGCGCGGACGCTGCCCAGGCGCGCGCCGCCGACCACGGCGCGGATCGGGAGCAGCACCTCGATCCGCCCGTCGGCGCGCCGGGTCACGCGCGCCGCTTCGCCGAGCCCGCCCGGCAGCGCGGTGCGGGCGGCGCGTCGCGGGTCGCGTCCGACGAGGCCGGCGCGGGCGCCGGCGCGGGCGGCGGAGGCGGCCAGCGCATGCTCCTGTCCGGCCACGACGCCCTGCCAGGCGGCGAGCGCGAGCGCGGCGATCAGCGGGAGCAGCGCGACGAGTTCGACGCTCGCCTGGCCCGCCTCTCCCGTCCCGGCTCGATCCATGCCCGCAGGCTCGTGCGCGGCGCGTGACGCCGCCACGCCGAGCCTGTCACGAGACTGCGACGCAGCTCAGGCGGTCTCGGCGCGCCGGCGGTCGAGCCCGCCGATCAGCATCGCCACGAGCGCCGCGAAGGACGCGTCCAGGTCGAGCGGGAGCGCGAACCCCCGGCCGGCCTCGAGCGCGATGAACCCGTGCAGGGCGCTGCGGATCACGCGGACGGCGTGCAGCTCGTCATCGGGGCCGAGCTCCCATGGCCGGATCACGGCGACGACGATGCCGACCGGCTCGGCGGCGGCCGCCGCGTGCTCGGCGTCACCGCCGAGGGGTGCCGCCACCGTCGCCGCGTAGCAGCCGGGATGCTCCGCCGCGTAGGCGCGATAGGCGTGTGCCATCGCCTCCAGCGCCTCGTCCCCGGAGCGCCCGACGGTCGCGCGCGACAGTGCCGCGGCGAGCCCCGCGATGCCGCGCAGCGACACCTCCCGCAACAGCGCCTCACGACCGTCGACGTGGTTGTACAGCGACGGCGCGCGGACGCCGAGATCGGCCGCGACGCGCGCCAGCGTGACCCGCTCCAGCCCCTCGTCGTCGGCGATCGCGATCGCCGCGTCGACGACCTGCTCGCGATCCAGGCCCCGGCGCGGCACGTCAGCTCGCCCGCGCGATCGCCGCGTCCATCGCAGCGCCGGGCTGCTCGACGACGGGCCCGTGCCCGGGGGCCAGCCGGGCCGGGTCGAGCGCGCGCATCGCGATCGCGCTGTTCAGCGCCGTCGGGCGGTCCCAGGTCGCCATCGCCGCGAGTGGGAACCGCCAGTTCGTCGCGGAGGTCGTGGCCACCCGGCTGACCGTCGTGTACGTGTCGGCGCAGTAGAGCGTGCCGTCGCGGGCGTCGAGGTACGCGACCTGCCCCGGCGTGTGGCCCGGTGCGGCGTGCACCTCGAGCGAACCGATGCGGTCGCCGGGGACGACGGTCGCCGTGGGCGCCGTCGTCGCCCCCGGGAAGCTCCCGCGCAGCTTCGAGGCCGGCTCGCCGGGGTCCAGGGACCTGTCCTTGTGCAGCAGGCGCGCCTCGCGCTCGGAGATCAGCACCTCGACCCCCGGGAGCGCCTCGGCGAGCGCGTCGAGCGAGCCGATGTGGTCGCCGTGGGCGTGAGTGAGCGCGATCCGCGTGATCGGCGCGCCGAGGCCCTCGGCGGCGCGCAGGATCGCCGGCGCGCTGCGCGGGAGGTTCGCGTCGACGAGCGTGAGCCCGTCGTCCTCGACCACGAGGTAGGCGTTCATCAGCCCAAAGCGGGTGACGGGGGTGACGGCGACAGGGGTCATCGTGCGGGCTCCGTTCTCGGTTGGACTATGCAGCATAGTTTTAAGACTAGCATGCATAGCTCCGCGCCGTCAAGGACGCGTCAGAGCAGCGCGCGGTACTGGCGCCAGACGTACACGAGGGCCAGCACCGCCAGTCCGACGATCGCCGCGAATTCCAGGCCGCCGGCTGCCGTCGCGGTCATCCGCGAATACCCGGCGAACGCCAGCACCAGCGCCCCGACCGCCGCGTAGCCGAGCGCGCGCACCGGCGCGGGCAGCGTCTCCAGGTCCATGCGGTGGCGGCGATAGAGGTACGCGGCGCCGAGCGCGAAGACCCCGATGAATGCGAGCGACAGCGTGCGCGAGATGATGCGCGCGGTGTCCCCGCCCCCGGGCAGGAACTGGATCGCCGCGGCGATCGCCAGGACGATCAGGATGTTGCGGGCGGCGACCACGCCCACAGCGTACGGCCTGGCGCGCGCGGCCCGCGCGCGCTACAGCGCGGCGCGCTCGGGCATCGCGACCGGCGCCGCGGCTGCGCCGACGTCGGCCGGGAGGCTGTCGGGCACGACGATCGCGCCCTCGGCCGGCTCGGCCGCGAAGCGGTAGCCGACGCCGAAGTGCGTGTGGATGTAGCGCCACTGCGGCGAGGCCTTCTCGAGCTTCTGGCGCAGCTTTCGCACGAAGACGTCGACCGAGCGGTCGCCGCGCGCCATCGCGTAGCCCCAGACGCGCTGGTAGATCTCCTCGCGCTCGAGGACGCGGCCCTCGGCGCCGGACAGGAGCTCGATCAGCTCGAACTCGCGGCGCGTCAGGTCGACCGAGCGGCCCGCGACGAACGCCTGGAAGCGGTCGGCACGGATCTCGAGCTCGCCCGCCTCGAACGGGGCGGCCTCGGCGCGCGACTCCGTGCGCTTGCGGCGGCGGATCACGGCCTCGACCCGCGCGATCAGCTCCTCCGGGTGGCAGGGCTTCGCCAGCCAGTCGTCGGCGCCGAGCCGCAGGCCGCGGACGCGCTGGGCGACCGACGAGCGGCCGCAGACGACGATGCCCATCCCGGGCATCCCGGACGCCAGGCGCTCGAGGTACTCCCAGGCCTGGGGGCCGAGGACGTTGAGGTCGACAATCAGCGCGCTCACGCGCATCGCGACGAGGTCTTCGACCGGGACGGGGCTGGCGAGCGTGCGATGCTCCCAGCCGAGCCGGTCGAGGCGCTTGGTCAGCACCTGGAGGAAGCCGGAGTCGGTGTCGATGATGGCGACGCGCGGCGGCGCGCCTGCGGCCGGTGCCCCCGGACGGTCCGTGTCGGGGCGGGCGCTGGACGATGAGTTCATGACGCCGCGGAGTCTAGGGGTCTTCGGCATCCCGGGCGCAGTATCCGCGAGCGGTTCACCGGATCTTCACAGCGGGCCGGGGCACCTGCCGGGCTCAGAGCGGCGGAGCGTCGATCGGAAACTCGCGGAACAGCCCGGTCTTGACGAAGATGACCTGCTCCCCGACGCCGACCGCGTTGTCGCCGACACGCTCGAGCGCGCGCGCGACCATCGTCATCATCATGGCCCACTCGCGCTTGTCCTCCGAGTCGCCGGCCATGACCGCCATGCGGAAGACCTCCTTGTTGAGGCGGTTGACCTCGCGATCCTGGCGCGAGAGATCCGCGGCGAGGTCGACGTCCCGGTCCTGGAAGGCGAGCTTGGCCTCGACGACCTGGGCGCGCGCGGCGACGCCCATGCGCAGGACGCGCTCCTGCAGTTCCGGCACGACCGGCGGCTCGTTCCCGACCAGCGGGATGAGCTTGGCGATGTTCACGCACTGGTCGCCCATGCGCTCGGCGTGCTTGATCACGTGCAGCAGCGCGGCGACCAGCCGCAGGTCCGTCGCGACGGGCGCCTGCAGGGCCAGCAGCGAGAGGATGCCCTGATGGACCTCCAGGTAGCGCCCGTCGATGCGGTCGTCGTCGGCGATCACGAAGGTCGCGAGCTCGACGTCCTGCTGCTCGAGCGCTTCGAGCGCGCGATCGAGCTGCTCGACGACGAGGTCGAGCGCGCCCAGCGCGCCGACCTCGAGTTCGGCCAGGCGTTCGTGGAATTCGTGGCGCAGCTCGGCCATCGAGGTGGTCCCTCCTACCCGAACTTCCCGGTGACGTACTCCTCGGTGCGAGGGTCGTCGGGGTTCGTGAAGATCTTCTCGGTGTCCGCGTGCTCGACGAGCTCGCCCATCAGCATGAATGCGGTGGTGTCGGAGACGCGCGCCGCCTGCTGCATGTTGTGCGTGACGATGACGATCGTGTAGCGCTGCTTGAGCTCGTGGATCAGCTCCTCGATCTTCAGCGTCGCGATCGGGTCGAGCGCCGAGCACGGCTCGTCCATCAGCAGCACCTCCGGCTCGTTGGCGATCGCCCGCGCGATGCACAGGCGCTGCTGCTGGCCACCCGACAGTCCGATGCCCGGCGTCTCGAGCCGGTCCTTGACCTCGTCCCAGAGCCCGGCTCCACGCAGCGAGGCCTCCACGAGCTCCCCCACGTCGTCCGAGCGCTTGCTCGTGAGCCGCAGGCCGGCGGCGACGTTGTCGTGGATCGACATCGTCGGGAACGGGTTGGGCTTCTGGAAGACCATGCCGATCGCGCGACGCACCGCGGTCACGTCGACGCCGGCGTCGTAGAGGTCGTTGTCGTCGAGCAGGACCCTGCCCTCGCAGCGCGCTCCGGGGATCTCCTCGTGCATGCGGTTGATGCAGCGCACGAGCGTCGACTTGCCGCAGCCGGAGGGGCCGATCATCGCGGTGACGCGATTGGCGGCGTACTCGAGGTTGACACCCTTCACCGCGCGCGCGTCGCCGTAGTAGGCGTCGACGTTCTCGAGCGTGATCGTATGCCCGGTCTGCTCGGGCTGGTCGCGCTCGGCGGTCGCGTTCTCGGCGGTCAGCCTGGCAAGCGACCCGCCACCGAGGTCGGGACCGGCCTGCGGTTCCGGTTCAGTGCTCACGGATGACTCCTTGACGGGGCTGTCCGGGTGGATTCTGACATCTTCGGTCATGAGAGCCTGCTCCTTCGGGAGTAGAGCCGGGCGACGATGTTCAGGATGAGGATCATCGTGACGAGCGTCAACGCCGCGCCCCAGGCGCGCGTCACGAGCCGGTCCTGCGCCTGGCCGACGTCGGCGAAGATCTGCGCGGGGAGCGAGTTCATCCGGGCGTTGAGGTTGTAGGTCGTCCCCTGCACGATCGCCGCGGTGAACAGCAGCGGCGCCGTCTCCCCCGCTCCACGCGCGATCGCGAGCAGCGAGCCCGTGATCAGACCCGGCTTGGCCGTCGGCAGCACGACGCGCCAGACGACCTTCCAGCGCGGCGCGCCCAGCGCGAGCGCCGCCTCGCGCAGGTCGTCGGGTACGAGCAGCAACACGACCTCGGCCGAGCGCGTGACCACCGGCAGCATCAGCAGCGCAACGGCGAGGGCGCCCTTCCAGCCGGCGAACCCGGACCCTCCGACCTTGCTCACGACGAGCGCCGCGTACACGAACAGGCCGAAGACGATCGACGGGACGCCGGTGAGCACGTCGACGAAGTAGCGCACGACGGAGGCGAAGCGGCCGGCCTTGCCGTACTCGACGAGGTACAGGGCGACGCCGATCCCGATCGGGATCGAGAAGGCCGACGCGACCGCGATGATCTCGAGCGTCCCCAGGATCGCGCTCTTGATGCCGCCGGGATCGCCCAGGAAGCTGCCCGTCGGGTCGGTCGTGAAGAACTTCCAGCTCAGCGCCTTGAGCCCCGAGCCGAGCAGCTTGACGATCACGAGCACGAGCGGGACCAGCGCGACGAGCGTCAGGACGAGCAGGACGACGCGCATGACCCGGTCGGTCTGACGCCGCCGGCCGCCGGTGGGCTCGAGCGCGACCGATGAGGGCGTCGTGCTCATTTGGTGAGCCCCGTGCCCATCAGCGGCGCCGCCGTCGGCATGCCGATCTCCGCCTCGGTCGGTGAGATGTTGCGCAGCCGGTCGCCGCGCATCACGATGTACCGCGCGATGCCGTTGATCAACAGCGTCAGCACGAACAGGACCAGGCCGGCGGCGATCAGCGCCGCGGAGTGGAGCTTGTTGTTGGCGGCCTCGCCGAACTCGTTGGCGATCACCGCGGCGAGCGTGTACCCCTGGTCGAAGAGCTGCTTGCCGATCTTCGGCGAGTTGCCGATCACCAGCGTCACCGCGATCGTCTCGCCGACGGCGCGCCCGAGGCCGAGCATCGTCGCGCCGACGATTCCGGCGCGCGAGTAGGGCAGCACCGCCATCCGGATCATCTCCCAGCGCGTCGCGCCGAGCGCGAGCGAGCCCTCCTTGATCTCGGCCGGGACCGTCGAGATGACCTCGCGGCTGATGGCGCTCACGATCGGCAGGATCATGATCGCGAGGATCAGGCCGGCGATGAAGTAGTTGGGGCCCGCGACCGGCCCGCCGACGAACGGCAGGAAGCTGAAGGTGTCCGCGAACCACTGCGACGGCGCGCGGAGCTTGGGAATCAGGAAGAAGACGCCCCACAGGCCGTAGACCACCGACGGCACGGCGGCCAGCAGCTCGAGCAGCATCGTGAGCGGCGCGCGCAACCTGACCGGGCACAGCTCGCTGACGTACAGCGCCGTCGCGATGGCGATCGGAACGCCGATCACCAGCGCGACGGTGGAGGTGATGATCGTCCCCGCCAGGAGCGGCCACGCGCCGAAGACGTTGCGCGAGACGTCCCAGTCGTTGCCGAACGTGAAGCCGAAGACCCCGAACTTCGAGATCGCCGGCGTCGCCTTGTTGATGAGGAAGACGAAGAAGAAGACGATCAGCGCGAGGATCAGCGCCGCGAGGATCGTCAGGAGCCAGCGGAAGGCGGGGTCGGCCAGGCGCCCGCGCGACGTGCCCCGGAGCCCGAGGGCCCCGGAGTCGCCGCGCGGTGCGAGGGCGCCGGCCTCCATGCGGCTAGGAGATCGCCGTGCCGTTGCAGGTCAGCTTGGCCGCAGCGGCCTTCGCCGGCGTGAGCACCGACGACGGGAGCGCCGCGTAGGAGAGCTGCTTGAGCACGGGCTGCCCGTCGCCGAGGCCGTAGTCGACGAACGCCTTCATCGCCTTCGCGTTCGAGGACGTCATGCCGCCGTCCTTGCACAGGTCCGTGTACATGACGACGAACGTCTGGGAGGTGATGGGGTAGGCCTGCGGGTTCGGGGAGTTGATCGCCACGATCCCGAGGTCCGGCGGCACGGTGATGCCGTCGGCCGCGGCCGACGTCGAGTCGAGCGTCGGCGCGATGTAGTTGCCGCTGCTGTTCTTCACGCTCGCGTAGGTGAAGTTGTTCTGCAGCGCGTAGGCCTGCTCGACATACCCGACCGCGCCGGGCGTCTGCTTGATCGCGGCGGCGACGCCGTCGTTGCCCTTGGCGCCGGTGCCGGTCGGCCACTTGAGCGTCTTGTCGACGCCGACCTGGCTCTTCCACTGCGGGCTGAAGTCCGCAAGGAACTGGGCGAAGCCCTTCGTCGTCCCCGAGGAGTCCGAGCGGTGCACGACGGTGATCGCCGTGCTCGGCAGGGTGATGCCCGGGTTGAGCTTGGCGATCGCGGGGTCGTTCCACTTCGTGATCTTCTTCAGGAAGATGTCGGCGATCGTCGCACCGTCGAGCTTCAGGCCGGCCTTCACGCCCGAGAGGTTGTAGGAGACCGTGATCGCGCCGAGCGCCATCGGGAGCTGGGTGACCGGGCCCTTCTTCAGGAGCGCCTTGTCGGCGGGCGCGAGCGGCGGGTCGCTGCCGGCGAAGTCGACGGTGCCGGCCTGGAGCTGCGCGATACCGGCCCCCGAGCCGACGCCCTGGTAGTTGACCGTCACGCCCTGGCCCTTGAGCGTGCTGCCCCACTGCATGTAGATCGGCGCCGAGAACGTCGCACCCGCTCCGTTGACCGTCCCGCTGGCACCGGACGAGCCGGAGCCCGTGCTGGTCGTCGAACTGCTCGAACCGCAGGCCGCAAGGGCGAGCGTGAGGATGGCGGCGATGGCGATCGCCGGGATCGAACGTCTCATTGCATCTCCTGTTTCGGGGTCCATTCCGACCGCGCGCACGCCGAGGGAATCGTGAGAGGTACTAGCCGGATGCGAGCTAGTCTGGGTGAAGTACCTGTGAACGTTCCGGCGCGAACCGGTAGCCGAACCCCACGTGTGTGTGGATGAAACGCCACTGCGGCAGCGTCCGCTCGAGCTTGACGCGCAGCTTCCGGACGTAGACGTCGACCGTGCGGTCACCGTCGCGCAGGGGCGCACCCCAGACGCGCTCGTAGAGATCCTCGCGGCGGACGATCCGCCCCTCGCTGCGCGCGAGCTCCGTGAGCAGTCCGAACTCGCGCACGGAGAGCCTGATCGCCCGGCCACCCGCGGTCGCCAGCCCTTCGGCGGGTCGCACCTCGAGCACGCCGACCCGAAGCACGTCCGGTCCGCCGTCGTGGCGGGTTTCTCCAGCGAGAGTCATCGCTGTCGGACAGCATCGGGGCTGCGCGGCGTGAGAACGTTACGCGGCTGTGAACCCTTTGTGAATCCGTGGTGATCCGGTGCCCGGGCATCGGAGCGCCCACTACCGTTCGCCCCGCATGCCCTTCCCGCGCCGCGCATTCGACCGCCAGCTTCTCGACCTGTTCGAGGAGTCGGGGCGCAACGTGCAGCGCGCCACGCTGCTGCTGCGCGACGTCATCACCGACTACCCCGAGCGCGCCGAACTGGCGAACGATCTCGTGATCAGCGAGCACGAGGGTGACCGGATCACCCACGACATCATCCACCGTCTCGGAGCGGGCAGGGTCCGTGCGCCGTTCGGGTTCGCCGACGGCTACGCGCTGGCGACCGCGCTCGACGACGTCGTCGACTACGCCGAGCAGACGGCCGACACGCTCGGCGTCTACCAGGTGGAGGCGCCGATGGAGCAGGCGGTCCTGATGTGCGACGTGCTCGTCGGCGCCGGTGAGCAGGTGGCGCTGGCGCTGCGCAGCCTGCGCTCGGGCGCGGACGTCGGCCCGGCGCTGGTGGAGATCCACCGGCTCGAGAACGAGGGCGACCGCCTCAGCCGCGACGCCGTCGGCTCGCTGTTCCGCGGCGGGATCGACCCCATGGTCGTCATCCGCTGGAAGGACCTGTTCGGGTCGCTGGAGCACTCCATCGACGCGTGTGAGCACGTCGCGCACCTGCTGGAGGGCATCGCCATCAAGCGCGGGCGCCGGCGGGACGGCGGCCGCGATCAGTGATGCACGCGCCCCTGCGGCCGCGGGGGTTCCCGGCGAACCTGCTGCACGCGGCGGCCGTTTCCGATACAAACGCGTGATCGTGATGCGGAGGAGAACCGCCACGGCCGCATCAGCGGCCGCCCTCGTTGCTGCGGCCGCGCTGGCCGCCAACGCCTCCGCGCAGGACGCCGGACAGGCGGCGACGACCACGGACACGACCGCTGCGACGCCGGCCCCCCCGGCGGTGGGGCCCGCGTCGACCACCCCGCAGCCGGCGACCCCCGCGCCGGGTCCAGCCGCCCCCGGGACGACCGACCTCGGCACGCTCGACGTGCAGGTCACAACGCCGCCGCCCTCCGCGAAGGACACGAAGAGCGCCGCGCAGAAGCGCCGTGAGGGCGCCGCGAAGTTCCTCGCGCAGGAGCGCAGGGCCCAGCAGCTGCAGGCCAGGCAGCAGCAGGCCGCCGCCGCGGCCCCGTTCGCCAACCTCCCTTCGCCGCTGAACGCCCCGCCGGTCACCGGCGTGCCGGACGTGCTGATCGACAGCTTCCGCGTGCCGCCGTTCCTGCTGCCGATCTACCAGGCGGCTGGCGTCGAGTACGGCATCCGCTGGGAGGTCCTGGCGGCGATCAACGAGATCGAGACCGACTACGGGCGCAACCTCAGCGTGAGCACCGCCGGCGCGCTCGGCTGGATGCAGTTCATGCCGGGGACGTGGGCCACCTACGGCGTCGACGCCAACAACGACGGCCGCAAGGATCCCTACAACCCGGTCGACGCGATCTTCGCCGCCGCGCGCTACCTCAAGGCCGCCGGCGGAGACACGAACCTGCAGGCCGCGATCTTCTCCTACAACCACGCCCAGTGGTACGTCGACTCGGTGATGCAGCGCGCCGCCTCGCTGGCCGCGCTGCCCAGCGACCTCGTCGGCGCGCTCACCGGCCTGACGATGGGGCGCTTCCCCGTCGCGGGCGACAGCTCGTACGCGAACGCCTACGACGCCTCTGCGCCGGCCTCCGCGGTGCAGGCGGGCGGCAACGCCTCGGTGGCGATCGCCCCGACCGCCGGGCGCCACGCGATCGACGTCTACGCCAGGCCCGGGGCCGCCGCGGTCGCGGTCCAGGATGGCAGCGTCGTCGCCGTCGGCGCGAGCAGGCGCCTCGGCCGCTTCGTGCAGCTGCGCGACGTGTACGGCAACACCTACACCTACGGCCACCTTGAGTCGGTCAGCGCGCTCCACGTCGTCCCGCGTGCCGACGCCAAGGCCGCGAGCGCCACGGTCCGCACGCCGCGCCAGGATCCGCGGCCGAGCGCGCCGGCGACCGCGGGAGCCCGCGGGAGCGCGGCGGCGTCGAGCGCCTCACGGCGCACCGTCCGGTCGGGAGCGGTGCGCCACACCGTGCGCCCGAAGGTCCTCAAGGAGCGCCTGTTCGCCGACCCCGCGCGCGTCAACGCCTACCACGCCGGCGGCCGGCGCCAGCTCGTCGCCGCCGCGAAGGCCGCCCCGGTCGTCGTGCGCTCCGTGCAGACGAGCGACCTGGGCCGCTACCTGGCGGCGCCGTACGCGCTGCGCCGCTCGCAGGTCGCGCTGCTGCCCCTGAAGCAGGGCTCGCGCGTGATCGCCGGGTCGATCCTCGGCCGCGTCGGCAGCGCCTCGCTGCAGTGGGACACCCAGACGGCGGCGAGCGTCGCGGCCGCCAGGCACCTGCACCTCGCGCGCGCGCCGCACCTGCGCTTCGAGATCCGGCCGGCCGGGACGGGCGCGCCGCGCATCGACCCGACGCCGATCCTCGACGGCTGGCACCTGCTCGCCTCCACCAACGTCTACGGCTCCCAGAACCCGCTGCTCGCCGGCACCGCCGCGGCGGGCGAGGGCGCGACGATCGGCCAGATCCTGCTGATGAGCAAGGAGACGCTCGAGCGCCGCGTGCTCGCCGACCCCGCCGTCGCGATCTACGCCTGCGGGCGCCAGGACATCCAGGCCGGCGCGATCGACCGGCGCGTGCTCGCCACGCTCGAGTTCCTGGCCGCCAGCGGCTACAGGCCGACCGTCTCGGCACTGAAGTGCGGGCACAGCCTCTACACGACGAGCGGCAACATCTCCGAGCACAGCACCGGCGACGCCGTCGACATCGCTGCGATCAACGGCACGCCGATCGTCGGCCACCAGGGCCCCGGCTCGCTGACGGACGTCGTCGTGCGCCGGCTGCTCACGCTGCAGGGGACGATGAAGCCCCACCAGATCATCACGCTGATGCAGTACCAGGGCACCGACAACACGCTCGCGCTGCCCGACCACTACGACCACATCCACGTCGGCTTCCACCCGATGTTCGGCGACAACCTCAAGCTCGGCAGCCAGCTCGCCACGATCCTCAAACCCGGTCAGTGGAACCGCCTGATCGGCCGCATCGGCGCGATCCAGAACCCGACCGTCCCGATCAAGCCCAGCAGGTACGCGCTGAAGGTCAAGGTCACGCTGCCGAAGCACTAGGCGGGCCGGCTCAGGCCGCCGCCAGCTCGTCGAGCGTCACCGGCACGCGCCCGCGCGCCCCCTCCAGCACCGCCTCGACCGCGCCGACCCGGCGCGGCTCCAGGTCGCGGGGGCTGATGTCCAGCCGGAGCACGCCGCCGGCCGTCGCCGCGCGCGCCCGGATCAGCCAGGGCGCCACGAGGCGGTGCGCACACGAGCGCTCACCGGGCGCGAGCGCCGGGCCGACGGCCGTGCCGTTCTCCGGGCCGCCCGCGCGGTAGAGCCGCGTCTGCCCCGCCCACCAGCTGAAGCGCGAAGCGAGCGTGAGGTGCAGCGCGGGCGTGTAGGCGTAGGCCGGGGCGACGAAGCCGGCAGGCTCCAGGCCGGCGAGGCGCAGGATCCGCCAGCCCGCCTCGACGGCGCGGCGGGTCTCCCCCGGATCGAGGCCGACGAACTCCGCGTCGGGCCGCGAGGCGCGTGTCAGCGACGCGCGGGCCGCGAAGCGCCGCGGGCGCGAGCAGCGGTCGCGCAGGCCGTGCTGGGCGATCGCGTCGCCCAGGCGCCGGCGCTCCTCCAGCCAGGCCACGAGCCCGTCGCCGTGGTCGCCGAGCGGATGCAGGTCCGGCGCGGGAACGACGAGCAGCGTCACACGGCCGATTCCATGGTCGTCGAGCCAGTCGCGGATCAGCGCGCAGCGCTCGAACGTCGCGGGCTCCACGTCGTGCAGGGCGACGGCGATCTCGCTGCGGTTCGTCCTCATGCGCGCGCCGCCTCCGGCATGGTTCCGCTCGCCGCGGCGCGGCCGGCGAGCGCGCGCGCGTAACCGTCGGCGAGCCGCTCGAGCGAGCGCTCCCAGGTCCGCTCGCGCACGTCGGTCAGTGCCCCGGCAGCCAGGCGCCGTCGCAGGAGCGGGCGGCTGCCGAGCTCGAGCAGCGCGGCCGCCAGCGCATCCGCGTCCGGCGGGCAGAGCAGCCCCGTGTGACCGTCGCGCACGATCGCGCGCGGGCCGCCCTCGTCGACGGCGATCACCGCCAGCCCGGACGCCTGCGCTTCGAGCAGCACCTGCCCGAAGGTGTCCGTGCGGCTCGCGAAGAGGAACACGTCGGCGCTGGCGTAGGCGCGCGCGAGGTCCTCGCCGGCCAGCCAGCCGAGGAACGTCGCGTGGTCGCCGAGGCGCTCGCGCAGCGCCTCCTCCTCCGGGCCGCCGCCGGCGAAGCAGAGGTGCAGGCGCGGATCGCGTGCGCGGGCCCTCAGGAAGGTCTCGGTGAGCAGGTCGGCGCCCTTCTCGCGCGTCAGGCGCCCGGCGTAGAGGACGTTGATCCGGTCCTGCGGGCCGAGCAGGCCGGGCTCACGCAGCTCGGGCCGGAAGCGCTCGACGTCGACGCCGCGGTCCCAGCGCCCGATGCGTGCCGGCGCGATGCCGAGCTCGCGCAGCACGGCGTCGGAGGCCTCGCTCGGCGAGAGCACCGCGTCGCAGCGGCCGTAGAAGGCGCTCAGCGCCGCACGCATCCCGGCCTCGAGCCGCGGGTCGCGGGCGCGCAGTCCGGCGTACGCGGCGAGCTCCGTGTGGTAGCTGCCGAGCACCGGCAGGTCGGTCATGTGCCCGATGAGGTTCGCGGCGATCCCCGCGGGCCCCGGGGAGCAGACGTGGATCAGGTCGTAGCGGCCCTCTGACAGCGCCTCGACGATTCCCGGCAGGCTCGGCACCCCGACCTGCAGGCCGGGGTAGAAGGGCACGTCGACGTCGCGCACCGACGGAAGGCGGCGATCGACGTGCGGGTCGGTCCCGACGACCTCGACCTCGAAGCCGGGTACGCCGCGCTCGCGGATCTCGTCGAGCGTGTGCGTCACCCCGTGCATCGAGCCGACGCCGTCGGCCACGAGCGCGACGCGCGGCAGGTCGCCGTCGCGCTGCACGAGCTTGGCCTTCTCGCGCCCCAGGAACGCGATCGAGGGCGCGTACGGCAGCGCGGGGAGCGCGGAGCCGAACGCGCCGAGCGCGGCCTCCAGGTAGCCCTCCCCGGAGGTCGCCGCGGCGAGGACCCCGTCGACGGCGGCGTCGAGCCGGCGCTCGTGCACGCGGCATGCCGTCCGGAAGAGGTCGGCGTGACGGAAGTCGTCGCGCTGCAGCGCGGCGATCAGCTGATGGGCCGGCAGGTCGAGACCGACGGCGTCGAGGTAGGCCCGCAGGATCGCGCGCGCGTCGTCGGGGCCGAGGTCGGCGCCGGCGCTGCCGCCGCGCTCGTCGGCATCGCGCATGAACCGCTCGACAAGCTGCAGGAC
This sequence comes from Solirubrobacteraceae bacterium, assembly GCA_036510915.1. Taxonomy (GTDB): domain Bacteria; phylum Actinomycetota; class Thermoleophilia; order Solirubrobacterales; family Solirubrobacteraceae; genus F1-60-MAGs163. The sequence goes on from DATCDC010000027.1 coordinate 67,241, forward strand.
GCGCCAGGGGTCGGGCGGCGGCGCATCGTCGTGCTCGCCGGTCCCGAGCGCGCGGACGGCGATCGCGAGCGCCGCGTGCGTCCACTTCGCCGCGCTGCCCTGGTCGCCGCGCGCCTCGCAGCAGCCCGCGCAGATCTGCGCGAGGAAGGCGGCGGGCGAGTCCGCTGCGGGCACCGCGGTCCATGTGCGGCCGATGTCGACGCCTGCGTGGTCGTCGCTGCCGCCGACGCCGACGCCGCCGTGGGTCTCGATGTAGATCGCGGCGGGCTGGTTGAGCTCACGCGCACGCGAGCCGTTGCGGGTCTCCCAGATGGGGAAGAGGCGTGCCAGCCGGCGGCGGTGCGCCGGCGTGAGCGGTGCGGCGACGGAGAAGAACGGGTGGGCCAGGGCGCAGGCGATCCCGCGCTCGTCGAGGTACTCGGCGCACGCGACGACGTCGCCGGCATGGACCTGGAGCCACTCGTGGTCGTCCGGCGTGATGTCCCAGCACAGGACGTGGACGGCCTGGGGCTCCCCCCTGAAGCGCGCGGTCAGCTCGACCGAGACGAACACGTCGGGGCGATCGGCGATCGCCAGCGCGCCGTCGATCGTGTCGTGGTCGGTGATCGTCACGAAGTCCATCCCGCGGCGTTTGGCGAGCTCGTAGACCTCCTCGGGCTCGGTCGCGCACTCCGGCAGCGCGAGTGCCCGCTGGACGCCGAGCCTGGCGAGCTGCGACGCGGTGGAGTGGCAGTGCAGATCGGCGCGAACGTGCGGCATCGGCTCGTCTCCCGTCTCGGTGCTGCTCGGATGTCCCGTGACCGACGTCATCGCCGGCCGCAGCTCAGGCCGCCGCGTGCAGGGCGGTGGCGGGGGTCAGCAGGTCGCGCGTGCGCTCGTGCAGGGCCGCCAGGCGGGCCGGCCGGTGCTGGGGCTGGACCTCGAGCATCAGCGGCGCGTCGTGCGCGCCGACGGTCCCGGCGATCCGCGACCACGGCAGCGTGCCCGCCCCGGGCGCCAGGTGCAGGTCCAGGCGCAAGGGGTCGATCCCGGGCGCGGCGACCTCGCGGCGGCGTGCGCCGAGGTTGTCGTGCACGTGGAAGAGCACGACCTCCGGTGCGCAGGCTGCGACGAGCGCCGTGATGTCCGTCCGCGAAGCGTCGGCGGTCACGTGCGCATGGCCGAGATCGAGGAGCATGCCCGCACCCGGCGTGTGGAGCCGCCGGACGAGGTCGCGCACCGCGATCGGGTCATGGCACAACCGCCGCGGCCCGGGGAACACCGGCGCGAGGTTCTCGATCGCGACGGTGACCCCAAGCGTGTGCGCCCGCGGGAGGAGGCGGAGGAGGAGAGAGCCTTCCTCGCGCGTGGCGCGCTCCCGGACGCGACCGGCCTCTGCGCCGTCGGTCTCCGGGAAGTTCAGGCCGTGGTAGGCGACGCGCTCGGCGCCCGCCTCCGCGGCGTAGTCGAGCAGGGCATCGAAGACGTCGTCGCTCTCCGGCGTGCCCGCGCTGAGCTCGTCGGGGGCGTGGAGCACGAGGCGCAGGCCCGTCCCGTCGAGCAGCGTGACGAGGGCGCGGGCGTGGCTGCGGGCCGCGCGGCGGTCAGTGAGCATCCGCTGCGGCGGCGTGTGGAACTGGACCCAGCGGAAGCCGGCCTCGGCGTACGCGGCGAGCGCCGCGCTGCTCGGCCAGCACTCGCGCGGGACGTTCAGGCCGAGGCGCTGCGCGGTGTGGTTGCCCATGGCGCTCATCTCGATCAGGAGTTTCGACACCCGCCCGTTTGCAGGTGTTTCCTGCGTGTGATGCTCAGGTGAAGAACCTGGGAAGCGGTCTCGCGATGGACCGCTTCCCGGTTCGGCGGATCAGGCGCCGCCGGCGAGCGCGCCCTGCGCCTCGAACGCCTCGAGCGCGGCGTAGGCGTCCTCGACCGCGCGCTTGGCGGCGGTGTGACGCGCGGTCGACTTCGCCGACTCGTACTTCGTCGCCCAGGCCGACGGATCGGCGAGCTCGTCCTCGACCGCCGCCATCGCGGTCTCGGCCTCCTCGACCGCGCGTTCGAGGCGCTCCTGATCGCGCACGCGGTTCTTCGACGGCCCCTTGGGCTTCGGTGCGGACTTCTCGACGGCCATGCCGTCGGGACGTCGCTCAGGGCCGGCCCGCCCACCCTGCCCGACCGTCTGACCGGTCGGCGGCGGCGGCGGAGGGGCCGGCGCGGTCCCGGCGGCCGCGCGCTCCTCCCGGACGCGCGCGTACTCCGCCCAGCCCCCGGTGTACGAGTGCAGCGTGTGGTCCTCGACCGCGACCGTGCGCGTGCCGACGGCGTCGAGCAACGCGCGGTCGTGGGTGACGAGCAGCAGCGAGCCCTTGTAGCTGTGCAGCGCGTCCTCCAGCGCCTCGCGGCTCTCGAGGTCGAGGTGGTTCGTCGGCTCGTCGAGGATCAGCACGTTCGCGCCGCCGTTGACGAGGATCGCCAGGCCCAGGCGCTTGCGCTCGCCGCCGCTGAGCCCGTCGAGCGGCTTGTCGACCTCCTCGCCCGAGAAGAGGAAGCGCCCGAGCAGGGCGCGCGCCTCGTTCGGCGAGAGCCCGGTGCGCTTGATCGCCGCCTCGAGCACCGTGCGGGCCCCGCCCCACTCGAGCTCTTCGCCGTGCTGGCTGAGGTAGCCGACCTTCACGTTGTGGCCGGTGCGCAGGCGCCCGCCGGCGAGCGGCCGCTCGCCCGCGAGCGAGTGGATCAGCGTCGTCTTTCCGGTGCCGTTGGCGCCGACGAGCGAGACGTGCTCGCCGCGCTCGAGCCA
>DATCDC010000028.1:0-37755 GCA_036510915.1 Solirubrobacteraceae bacterium
GCACGTGCTCGACCTGCCGGACACCGACCCGCGCCTAGTCGAACTCGCCGCCGTGTACCCCGGGCACTACACCATCGACGAGTTCCCGATCGGCGAGAACCCCGGCATGCGCTGAGGATCGTTCGGGCCCGGCCTCTGGTCCGGCGGCGACCCCGAACAGTTGATCACCGACTACGTCGACACAGAAGTAGACGCGATGCGCCGCCGCTACCACTGAGAGCTCGGACTAGCATCGGTCCATGTCCTCTCGCATCCACCTCAGCCACGGCGACGAGTTGATCGTCAATCAGGATCCCGGCGACGTCCTCGGCGCACTGAACTCGCCAGCGGGGCTGTTCGCGTCGTTGCAGCGGGACGACGGCGAGCAGGTCCTCGTCAACCCGGCGCACGTCGCGTACATCGAGCCCGACAAGACCCACGAGCCAATGGTTGCCAGCATCCAACGCTGAGCGGGTCGAGCCTCGTCGCCTTCCGTCTGGTCACCATCGATGACAGGGACGATCCTTTGCTGCGGGAGTCGGCATCCGAGATCTTCAGCAGCGGCTCGACGAGCGACACTGGACTGGCAGCAGCGACCGACAACCGCAGCTGACGAACCTGAGACACATCCACGTCGTCGCTCCAGCCCCGACGGACGCCCCCCAGTCCGTGCCGTCCGGCCATCTCGTCGTCGCCGATCGTCACAGGGTTGTCAGAGGTGCCGACGTGCTCGCGGTAGCTGAGGCTCGAGGAGCTCGGCGCGCCTGACCCGCCCGGCGCGCGTCCTTCAAGCTCCCGGCTCGGGCCGCCGATGGTCTGTGCGTGGACCAGCCTGGGCGCGACCGGACACTGGCGCTCGTGCTGCGCGTCGGTGCCGGCTGCGTGCTGGTTGCGGGTCTGGTCGCCGTGTGGGCGGTGGCGGCCGGGGAGTTCAATCGCACCGACGGCAGGCTGATCGCCACGAGCGTCGGGTTCGGGATCTTCTCGGCGTTCGCGGCGACTGGTGCGGCGCTTGCCGGCGGTCCGGGGCGCGCGTGGCGCCTGCCGGTCGGCGCGAGCGGCGTCCTTGCGTCGATCGCGGGGTTCTTCCTCCTGACCGCTGCTCTGTGGCTGCCGCACGCCGACGATGCGGTGTGGCGCTGGTCGGCGATCGCGGGGCTCGTGGCGCTCTGGTGCTGGCATGCGGGCGCGATCCTCGGGCCACGGCGGGACGAGGACGGCGCGGCGCTCGTGGTGGCCTCCGCGATCGCCGTCTCCGCCCTGGGCCTCGACACCCTGGGGGCGATCGCGGCCGTCGCCGACTGGCTTGAGCGGCCACGCGACCCGGCGCTCGTGAAAGCCTTTACGACGGTGCTCGTCGTGGCGGTCGTGGCGAGCGTTCTCGTACCGCTCCTGCGACGGCTTCAGCGGACCAGGGGATCGACGCCACCGGACGCCGGGCCTGCTCCCGCTCCCGTGCCGGTCGCTGCGCGCGCATCGACGCGTCGCGGTCCGCCGCCGACTTGGTCGGCGTCCTGGCGGGAGGGCGATCCGCTCACGCGCATCCTGCTCGGCGGATGTGCCGTCGCGCCGATCCTCGCGGGCTTGGTGATCGCGCTCGCGTGGCCCGAGAGCCGGGCGCCGGCGACCACGCGAACCCTCACGGTCGCCGCACCGCCCGTGACGGTGACGCAGGTGCCTCCCGCACCGGTCCGATCGGATTCGGTGGCGCGCGCCCCCGACGCACGCGGCTCAGGCGACGACGTCGCGGCGGCGGACGGCGCACGGATCATCGTCCGGCGCCGGCGGAGCTTTGACCGGCAGGCGGCTCGCAGCGCGTCGTCGCTCGCGCCGATCGTCGAGCGCTGCTATGCGCGAGCTGAGGACTTCACAGCCTGCGACACACCCGTCGAGTTGCCCGCTGCGGCGGCCGCCGGGCTCAGTCTGGGGATGGGGCAGGCGCAGGTCGCGGTGGTGGCCTCGACCGTCACGACCTACGAGATCGCCGCCCAGTCGCGCACGGGGGCCACGTTCACCCTCGCCCGCGACGCAGCCGGCGCCCTCCACCGCACCTGCGCCCCCGCCGGCGCCGGCGGCTGTCGGCGCGACGGGACCTGGTGATCGAGCCGGGCAGGCAGGCCAAGGCGACCGCGCCCTTTTCGAGGCGCCCGGATGCGATCACAATCCGCGTGACGGGGGTTCGAGTCCCTCCTCCGGCATCCGCAGTCGCCCCGTGTTCACCGGCCGTTCCGGTCCTCCCGGCGGCCGGTGGGGAAGCCGGTGGGGATGTCACGCAGCGTCCGCGGCGGCCAGGGACACTATCCCCTCTGGGCAGACAGTCACGGGCGCGATCGAGTGGGACTCCGAGTCCAGCGTTTCCGGGGACTTCCGCACGAGCATCGCGCTGCCCGCACGGGCGCCGCAGGACCTCAGCGACTCGACCGTGAACTTCGCAGCCGACCTGCGAGCTGACACGACTGATGATGATGCGGCGTGCACGGGCACCGCGACCGCGCCGACGGCCCCGGCCGGCAAGGTGTGCATCTACCTGATCAACGCAGCGGCGAACACGTCAGGCCTCTCTGGGCGCGAGACGCTCGACGGCCCAAGGTCGGCCTTCACCGTTACCTGGGGTCACGCGAACACTTCTGGCTCGGACGTGTTCGTGTATGCGACCTGGGCATACACCGCCCCGTAGCGCGAAGTCCAGACACCCTCGCCGACCCCAGAGGCCGGCGAGGGACCGCCCGCGGGGAATAGGCTCGCCCCCCGCGTGCCGACCTCGGGCGTCCCGGAACGGCGACGACCCCCACACGTTCACGGAGCCGCCGAGGACGCGAACACGACCGGCCCGGACGGGCGTGGGATCGCAGTAGGTTGCAGCTGTGCCTGCTTCCCAGCCCGGCCAGCACCCGGTCACGCTTGCCGAGGAGTTCCTACCCGCCTTCGACGTGTCGGACACGGTCGCCGTCGTCGTCGACGCCGATGTCGCGCGGACGTGGCAGGCGCTGTTGCGCGCGGACCTGATCGACGTCGCACGGCGCAGGCCGCTCGTCGGGGTCCTCGGTGCGCTGCGCATGCTTCCGGACCTCGCCGCGCAGATCCTGCACGGAGAGCGGCCGACGGCGCCACCGGAGCGGATGACGCTGCGCGACATCGCGAGCGTCCCGCTCGGCGATGGCGGCTGGGCATTGCTCGGCGAACGCGCCAACGACGAGCTGGCGCTCGGCCTCGTCGGACGGTTCTGGCGACCCGTGATCGAGTTCGCCGCCGTCGATGCCGCCGGCTTCGCGGACTTCGCCGAGCCGGGGTATGCAAAGACGGTGTACTCGCTGTCGGTGCGAGCGCTCGACGACCATCGGACGCTCCTGTCGGGGCTGATGCGGACGGCGACGACCGATGAGCACGCCCGCCGCTGGTTTCGGCGCTACTGGACGTTCGGTGTCGGCTCCGGCGCGCACGTTCTCGTCGACGGCCTCCTCGACGTCGTGCGTGAGGACGCCGAAGGCGGAGCCGGATCCGACCCGGCTTGACGCCCGCGGGCCACGACACCCGTGTCGCGTGCAAGGGAGCGCGGGTGCTCGGTTGTGGCGCCCGCGCGGCAGCGCGAGCGCGGCGTCTGCAGCCGCGCTACGCCGGGTCCTCGAGGATCGCGATGCTGATGCCGCGCAGGCCACCGCCGCGATGCGCGCCGCCGGGTCCCGGTCGCGAGACCCAGATCGCGACGACCGGTCCGGGCGACGACGCGAGCGCGACGCCGCGCTCGGCGTAGCCGGTCGTTAGCGGACGGGCCGCGCCGAACGCGCCGGAGCCCGCGACCGCGTACTGCAGCCCGTAACGGGGGAACTGCCCGGTCGACCACGCGACGACGCTCGAGCGGCCGGTGGCGGCGGCGACCGCCTGCGTCGCGATCGTCCCCGGCGCGAACAGCTGAACGGCACCTGCGTAGGTGCCGTCCGGCGCGGCCGGCGCGGTGAAGACGCTGCCGCCGGTGATCGCCTCGGACTCTCCGCCCGGGCTCTGCAGGACGCTCCAGGCGGCGCGCGGCGCGCGGCCCCCACCGGGCAGCGCGAGCGCCGGGCCGGTCGCGTAGCGCCTGCCCAGGTCCGCCGAGTCGAGCGTGAAGACGGTCTGCCGCGCAGGCATGCCGTTCGCCGGCAGCAGCGGCGCGCGCAGCAGCTCTGGAAGCTGCCCCGACTCGGTCCAGGTCAGCGCCGTCCCTCCCGGACCGGACGCGACGCCGATCGAGCCGGTCTCGGCGCCCGCGTCGGCCGCCGCAGCGCGCAGGCCGCCGACCGGCCCGAAGGTCGCCGCGCCGGGCGCGAGCCGGGCGTAGGCGAGCTGCTGATTGGAGGCGACCGTGCCGCCGAGCGGCGTGCCCCACGCCGCGGTGACGGTGCCGTCGGGCCCGGCTGCCGCGGAGACGCCCGTGAGCGGACCGGTATCCGGGGCCAGCGTGTGCGCCGCCCCGAAGCGCCCGGCGGCGTCGCTGAGCGCGTAGCGGACGGCATGGCGGCCGGAACCCGGGACGCCCTGCCACCAGATCGCGACGTAGCGCTCGCCGGCGGCGAGGACCTGCCCCCCTGGGGGCCCGAAGGTTGCGCTCAGCCGGCCTGCTGCGAGGCGCCCGGCTCCCAGAGCGGCTCATCGGGGCCGTTGGCGCCGCGGCTGAGGATGAACAGGAGGTCCGAAAGGCGGTTGAGGTAGCGCACGACCTCGGGGTTGGCGCCCTCCACGTGCAGCGTGCGGCGCTCGGCGCGGCGGCAGACGGTGCGGCAGACGTGCAGGTGGGCCGCCGCGGCGGTGCCGCCCGGCAGGACGAACGAGCGCAGCGGCTGCAGCGTCGCGTTGACCTCGTCGCAGCGCTGCTCGAGCCAGGTGACCTGCTCGGGGCGCACCCTCAGCCGCGAATGCTCCGGCGGCTCCTCGGGCTCCGGCACCGCGAGATCCGCGCCGATGTCGAACAGGTCGTTCTGGATGCGCCTCAGCCAGTCGGCGTAGGCGTCCGGGAGGCCGTCGACGGTGAGCGTCACGCCGAGCTGGCTGTTGAGCTCGTCGACCGCGCCGTAGGCCTCGATCCGCGGATGGTTCTTGGAGACGCGGCTCATGTCGCCCAGGTGGGTCTCGCCGGCGTCGCCGAGCTTCGTGTAGATGCGCGTGAGGTTGACGGTCACCGTGCGAGCGTACCCCTCCCGGCCCCGGTGCATCTACGCTCACGCGATGACCTACTCCGCCGCCCAGGCCCGCCAGGAGCTGCTCGACGAGCTCGTCCAGGCCACGGACCGGATCGGCGTCGGGCTCGCCGCCGTCGGCGGCGCCTACGAACTGCTCGACGAGTACAACGCCGATCGCCTCGAGGCCGACCTGTTCCGGCCGATCCAGCTCGCCTACGGCCGCGCCAAGCGCACGCACGACGGCTTCGCCGAGCGCTGCGGCCTGCCGGCCGGGAGCTTCGCGAGCTCGAGCGCCGGCGCGCCGTCGCACGGTGTCAAGGGGTTCCTGGAGGACGCGGTCGATGCCGTCGAGGAGGCCGACGCGATGCTCGGCCGCCTGCAGGACTCGATGATGCCCGTCGAGGTCGGGGACGCAGAGCTGCGCGCCGACCTCGCCGAGGTGCGCCGGCTGATCGGCGGCGTCGGGCAGCACGCGCGGCAGTTCGTGCAGACCGTCGGCCGCTGACCGATCCTGGCGCACTCGCACCCCGACACCCTGGTAGGTTCGTTGCACACGCAACGATTTGAGGGACATCGCATGCTGCTCGTCATCGGAGGAACGGGGACCGTCGGGTCCGAGGTCATCCGCCAGTTGCAGGCCGCCGGCCGCCCCGTGCGCGCGCTCGTGCGCACGCAGGGGAAGGCCGACGCGGTACGCGCCGCCGGAGCCGAGCCGGTGCTCGGCGACGTCGCCGACCCCGCGACGCTCGGCCCGGCCCTCGACGGCGTCGCGCGTCTCTTCGTCGTCCTCTCGGGCGGCCCCGACCACGTGCAGCTGGAGACGAACGTCATCGACGCCGCGGCCGCCAAGGGCGACGTCACCATCGTGAAGCTGTCGGTGATCGGCGCGGATCCCGACTCCTCCGTGCGCTTCGCCGCCGCCCACGGGCGGATCGAGCAGGTGCTCGCGGCCTCCGGGGTTCCGCACACGCTGCTGCGCCCCAACGACTTCATGCAGAACGCGTTCGCCTGGGCGCCGAGCATCCGCGCGGAGGGCACCGTCCACACGCCCAACGCGGATGCGCAGATCGCCTCGGTCGACGTGCGCGACATCGCCGCCGCCGCCGTCGCCGCGCTGACCGGGGACGGCCATGAGGGCCGCGCCTACGAGCTCAGCGGGCCCGAGGCGCTGACGCGCCACGAGCAGGTCGCGACCATCGGCGCCGCGCTCGGCCGCGACCTCACGATCGACGCGCTGACCGCCGACCAGGCGCGCGCGTTCATGACCTCCGCCGGCTACCCCGAGTACGCGGTCGGCGGCCTCTACGAGCTGATCGTCGACGTCTACGACGCCGGCCACGCGGCCACGGTCTACCCGGGTGTCGAGCAGGCGACGGGCCGCCCACCGCGCTCGTGGGCCGACTTCGCGCGCGACCACGTCGCCGTCTGGAGCTGATCCGCCGGGCTGCTCAGGGCGCCGGCAGCGTGAGGTTCGTCGCCCCAGTGCGAGCGAAGCCCACGGGGCCCGCCTGGGTCCAGCGAAGGCCCACGTGCACCGCCGGCCCGCTCGACGGGCGGACCGTCAGCTCGCCCGACACGCGACCGGTGGCCGGCGTCCACGTCGCCGTGCCATCGATCGCGGCGTCGCCGACGAACTGCACGCGGTGCAGCGCGAAGTGGATGACGCGCTCCCCGGAGGTCGCGAAGCCGCCGCCGCGCAGCCCGGGCCCGTGCGCGACGCCCGAATAGAAGCGGCGCACCGTCGCGTCGGCGAGCGCGCCGGCCGCAGCGGTCACGGCGCGGCGGGCGGTCAGCCCCGGGTCCGGGCCAGACGTCACGGTCGCCGCGGCCTCGGAGTTCAGCCGCAGCGGGTAGGCGCCGGGCGTGTGCACCGGCGGGATCGCCGCGGCGCAGGTCGTGTCGAGGCTCGCGAGACGCTGCGGCGCGCGGACGAAGCCGCGGATGATCCGTCGCGCGCACGTCGCGCCGGCCGTGAGCATCGTGTCGCCCTCGGAGGTCACGTGCACCGTGTTCGCCAGCGTGACGACCCGCACCGTGCGGGCGAGCGCAGGCGCGGCTGCGCGTGCATCGGAGAGCGGCGTCAGCGAGTCGAGGTCGCCGCCGATCACGAGCACCGGAACCGACGCGGGGAGCGGTGAGGCCGTCGCCGGGACGACCGGGATCCTGCGGACCGGACGCGGCCAGTCCAGGCACGCCCGATAGGGCTGGGTGTACGCGCTGACGCCGAGCCATTCGCCGACGGCGAAGGGCGCGAAGTCCGCCGCCGGGGCCCCGGGCACACGTGCTGCGAACTGGGCGCGGCGCCGGGCCGGGGCCGAGCGCATGGAGAAGAGCTGCGGGTAGTCCGCGCAGGCGACCGCCATATAGAGGCCGTCGCTGAAGTACCCCGCAGGGCTCGTGCCATGGTCGAAGGTGTGCGACTGCGCGGCGAGGCGCAGCAGCGGCGCGCGGTCGCCCGCGAGCGCGGCGCGCACCGACGCGTCGAGCTCGCGGTAGATCACGGGATCCGACCCCGCGTCCTGGACCATGTCGACGAGCGCATGCACGTCGATGCGGGCCTGCACGCGGCTGCCGTCGGCATCGCGGGTCGGCCCGGTCAGCGGGCCTCGGCGCAGGTCGCCGAGCAGCCGGGCGAGGCGCGCGCTCGCGCTGCCCGGGGCCGCCGCGGCGCACGCGACGTCACGGGCGCAGACCGCATCCAGCGCGTTGCGCGCGGCGACGCCGGACGAGGCGTACCACGGGTCCAGGCCGCGCACCGGGTAGGCGGAGTCGAGGACGACTGAGTCCAGCAGGCCGCCGTGGCGCGCCATGAACGACTGCGCGAACCACGTGCCGTAGGAGTCGCCGTAGAGGTCCACCTTGGGGATCGCGAGCGCGCGCAGGACCGCCGCGAGGTCGTCCACGGCCGGCGCGGTCGAGAACAGCCCGGACGCCTGTCGCACCCGCGGGTAGCCGTGGTCGATCTGCGCCGCGCAGCCCGCCACGACCCGCTCGAACGCCGCGCCGGACGTGGTGCCCGTGTACGCCTGCAGCCGCCGGCAGTCGATCAGGCCCGATGTGCCGGTGCCGCGGTTGTCGACGAGCAGCAGGTTGCGGGTGCGCAGCAGCGTCCCGTAGATCCCGGTGTACTCGACCTGGCTGCCCGTCGAGGGATAGCCCGGGCCGCCCTCGACGGCCAGCAGCGGCGGCGCGCCCGCCTGCGGGTGGGCGGCTGCCAGCCAGCGCAGGCCGACCGCGATGCTCGTGCCGCGCGGCCGTGCCGGGTCCAGCGGCCGGCGCAGCGCGCCACACCAGCCCGGCGAGCCGTCGCCGCAGGGATGCAGCGCCAGCGCCCCGAGGCGCAGGGTCCGCCCGCTCGCGGGCTGGGCGAGGAGCAGCGCGCAGGCGATCATCGCCGCGACAGAGCCTGCCGCCGGTCGCAGGCCCCTCACGTCCCCTCCACCTCCAGCGCGGCCACCGCGGCATCCATCCTCGCCCGGTCCGCTTCGCCGACCTCCGGGAAGCGCGGGTCCATGCGCTCGAGGTGCTCGACGATGATGCCGGCGACGGCGGTGCGCATCAGCCACTTGCGGTCGGCCGGGATCACGTACCACGGCGCGTCCTCGGTGCTCGTCGCTCGGATCGCCTGCTCGTAGGCCTCGTGGTAGGCGTCCCAGTGCTCGCGCTCGGCGACGTCGCCCGCGTTGAACTTCCAGTGCTTGTCCTGCTCGGCGGCGCGCGCGAGGAAGCGCTCCCGCTGCACCTCGCGGGAGACGTGCAGGAAGAACTTCACGACGTGCGTCCCGCACGTCCCGAGGTGGCGCTCCCAGGCCGCGATCGTCTTCAGGCGCTGCGTCCAGAACGCCGCGTCGGCCCGCTCGGGGTCGACGCCCTGGCCGGCGAGGTGCTCGGGGTGCACCCGCAGGACGAGCACCTCCTCGTAGTGCGAGCGGTTGAAGATGCCGATCTCCCCGTGCCGCGGCAGCGCCTGCGAGCAGCGCCACAGCCAGTCGTGCGCGAGCTCCAGCGACGAGGGCTGCTTGAAGGAGGTGACCCGTACGCCCTGCGGGTTCACCCCGCTCATCACGTGCGAGATCGTGCCGTCCTTGCCGGCGGCGTCCAGCGCCTGCACGACGACGAGCAGCGCCTGGCGCCCCTCGGCGTAGAGCCGCTCCTGGAGTGCGCGCATGCGCTCGAGATCGGCCGCGCGCAGCCGCTCGGCGGTCGCCTTGTCGAGGCCGGCGTCGTCGGATGGATCGAAGTCCGCGAGGCGCAGGTCCCTCCCCGCCGCGCGGAAGCGCTGCTCCAGGTTCATGGCGCAGACACTACGCGCGGACCGCAACCCTGGGCGCACCTCGGCGTTGAAGCCGGTCATGCGACGTTTGCGGGCACGGACGCCCAGGGCTACGGTGCAGGCGATGGCAGCTGCCAGGGAGGTTTTACGGCGCGTCGCCCGTGCGGGCGCGCTCACGCTCTGCGTGCTCGCGTGCGCGGGGCCGGCGATGGCCGCCTCCGGCGGCCGGGCGGTGCCGCTCGCGCGCGCCGGCCAGCAGGCGAGCGCGCCGGTGTCCCTCACCGGTCAGGCGATGTGGATCTGGGAGCTCGGGCGCACCGAGGGCGGCAACCTCGCGCGGATCGTGGCCAGAGCGCGCCAGTACGGGCTCTCCGCGGTCTACGTCAAGGCCGGCGACGGCTCGACTCCATGGCCGCAGTTCTCGCCGACGCTCGTCGCGACGCTCCACGCGGCCGGGCTGCGGGTCTGCGCCTGGCAGTTCGTCTACGGCCGCTCGCCGGTGGGCGAGGCGAACGCCGGCGCGACCGCCGTCGCCCAAGGGGCCGACTGCCTGATCGTCGACGCGGAGAGCTCCTACGAGGGGCGCTACCTCGCCGCGCGGCGCTACGTGCGCGCGCTGCGCTCGCGGATCGGCGCCGCCTACCCCCTGGCCCTCACGAGCTTCCCCTACGTCGACTACCACCCCGCCTTCCCCTACTCGGTGTTCCTGGGCGCGAGCGGCGCGCAGGTGAACATGCCGCAGGTCTACTGGAAGGACATCGGGAACACCGTCGACGTCGCGCTCGCGCGAACCTGGATGCTCAACCGGGTCTACCAGCGCCCGATGCATCTGATCGGCCAGCTCTACCAGGCCCCCACCGCCACCGACGTGCTGCGCTTCCGCACGCTCGCGAACGCGTACGGCGCCGTCGGCACGAGCTGGTGGGACTGGCAGGAGGCGCCCGCGCGCCTGTGGTCGGTCCTCGCACAGCCGATCACGGCGCCCGCCGCGGCCGCGGTCCCCGACCCCGGCTGGCCCGTGCTCACGCGCCGCTCGAAGGGTGACCTCGTGGTCCGCGCCCAGCAGCTGCTGCGCGCGGGCGGGCGGCGCGTCAGCGCCACCGGCATCTACGGGGCGCAGACGGCAGCGGCCGTCCGGCGACTGCAGAGCGCCGCCGGCATCCCGGTGACCGGCGTGGTCGACAGCGCCACCTGGCAGACGCTGCTGCGCCTGCCGGTGACGCCCGCGCCGGTGGTCAGCCCCGTCGCTCCGGCGCCCGCGCCGACGCCCGTCGCGCCGTCGACCGGCGGCTCGGCCGCGAAGGTCGCTCGCCAGACCGGCGGCGTGCCGGCCTCGGCGGACCTGCCGGCGGTGCGCGACGAGCTCGCGGGCAAGCCCTGAGCGCGCCGAACGTCCCGCATCACCCCGTAGCGGGCCTGGTCCGGGGCGTTCGCGGGCTGTCGGCGCCGCTGCGCCGCACCGGCGCACGGCGGCGACGTGCCATCTACCCTGAAGCGGTGTTCGGCTCGATCCTGATGCGCGCGGCGCTCGCCGCCGCGACGGCGCTTGCCGTCACCCCGGCGGCGGCGCTCGCCGTGCCCGCCGACGGCGCCTTCCGCGGCGCGACGGCCGAGCGCCGCGACGTCGCACTGACGCTCAGCGCCGGCCGCGTCACGCGCGTGCGCGTGACCGTCGGGCGCTATGTCTGCAGCCCCGAGGGCGACATCGGGCCGCTCGCAATCGACGTCGCCGCGCGCGCGCGCGTCGGTCGCCGCGGGACCTTCGGCTTCACGGCCGGCCCCCGCTCCGAGCGCCTGCGCGTCGACGGGCGCCTGGGCAGCGGCGGCCTCGTGCGCGGCAGGCTGCGCCTGACGGGCACGATGGGCATCGGCGACCCGTGCGCCTCGCGCCCGATCGCCTTCAGCGCGCGGCGGCGCTGACCGCGCGCCGCGCGGCCGCGGCGCTGAGCAGCGCCGCGGGGATCTGCGGCATCGCAGCGCCGTCGAGCCGGCGCGCGCCGTGCGCGCCGCCGGCGGCCGAGGCGCGGCCGGTCCGGTAGCGGACCGCGCGCCCCCCCAGGACGCCGCTGGCGCCGCCCCCGGCCAGGTGCAGCGTCCCGGCCTCGCGCCCGGCGATCTGCAGCGTGCCGCTGACGTGCACGCCCTTCACGCGCAGCGTGCCGCTGAGGCGCACGCCGGGGACGTAGGCGTAGCGGCGCAGCGTCATCGTCCCGTCGAACGCGTCGGTGGCGCTGAGGCTGCCGCCGCGCAGGCCGCCGCTGCTGGGTGAGAACCCGGCGTAGACGGCCTCCAGCGCGCTGACCCGGGCGTCGTCGACGGAGTCGAGGGCCGCGAACAGCGTGCGCCCGCGATCGCCCGGCACCGACGGCGGATGGCGGAAGTCCTGGACAGACCTGGGCGGGATCGGCAGCACCTTGAGCTCGTTCGTCGCGCCCCTGGGGCAGCGCTTGACCCTGCCCCCTGCGGCCCACGTCCGCAGCGCGCGCGCGGCGCAGCCGGTCCCGTCGCTGTCGAGCTGGTCGTGGCCGTTGCCCGGGATCTCGATCAGCTGCGCGCGCGGCAGCAGCTTGGCGGTCGCCTCCGCGTTCTCGATCGGCGTGCGCATGTCCAGCCGCCCGCCGAGCACCAGCGCGGGCACGTCGGGCAGCGGCGCCAGCTCTCCCAGCGGTGCGGGCTGGCGCGGGAACAGGAGGCAGTCGTCGGCGTAGCTCGAGCTGCGGACGGTCTCGGCGGACCACGGGACGTAGGACGCGGGCGGCAGCGCCTGCAGCGCGGCCTCGGCGAGCGCGGGGCGCACCGCGGGATCGGAGTCCAGCGGCCAGGGCAGCCCCGCGTCCAGGCAGCTCGTCGTCACGTTCAGGCCGAAGCTCAGGTCGGTCGTCTTCGTGGGCGGCCCCTCGCCGATGCGGCGCAGGTGCAGCAGCGCCGCCATGTCGCCGGCGCCCGCGGCGGCCAGGGCACCGGGCAGGCGTGCCTGCATGAACGGGTTCAGGTCGGCCGATGTCACGAGGAAGTCCAGCTCCTCCTCGGTGGTGTAGCGGGTGCGACGCGGGACCCCGTGCGTGTCGTAGACCGTGCCGGCGATCGGCGCGCGGCGCACGCGCGCGAGCACGCGCGCGAGGTCGCCGACGGGATCCTTGGTGACGCCCTTGCAGCGCTGCGCGGCGCACTGCTCGCGCATGATCCGCGGCAGGTGGCTGTAGGAGTCCAGGAAGAAGGCGTCCGGGCGGTCGGGGCCGACCACCGAGTCGAGGATCAGGCGATCCGTGCGGGAGGGGTAGCTGCGCGCGTACTGCTGGGCGACCCAGGTGCCGTAGCTGACGCCCATCAGCGCGACCTTGCGCGCGCCGAGCGCGGCGCGCAGGCTGTCCAGGTCGGCCGCCGAGTCCGGCGTCGCGTAGAACGAGCGCCGCGGGCCGATCTGCTCCTCGCAGCGCAGGATCGCCTGCGGCGTGAAGGGGGCGAGCGCGCTGATCGCCTGCACCTGCGGGCAGCGCAGGGCCCCCGAGAGGCCCGTCCCGCGCTGGTCGAGGACGACGAGGCGATAGTGGCGCAGCATCGGCGCGAGGCTCTGGGCGAAGCTGCCGGCGACGTCGACCGAGCTCTGCCCCGGGCCGCCGGACAGCGCGATCAGCACCCCGGCGCCCTTCGGGTAGCGCGTCTGCGCCGCGATCGCGAGCTTCAGCGTGCCGGGCACCGCACCCGTGTGGTCGAGCGGGACCGTCAGCGCGCCGCACGAGAAGCCGGCCTGGCTGCGGCACGGTCGCAGCGTGAGCGCCGAGGCGCCGGCGGGCACGGCGAGGGCGATCAGGCCGCCGCAGAGCAGCGCCGCGAGCGTCCGCCGGGCGCTTCGGGGCGTGCGCGCCCCGTGGTGCCCGCCAGGGGCTTGCGTGGGGGCGACGGACACGACGCGCCACGGTACCGGCTGCTCGCACCGCGCGCGCTGATCGTGCCGGCCCGCCTCGGTGCACCGGACCTGCTGAATTCACGGAGCCGGCGAGGTACCCTGACGGCCCAATGACGCTCGATGCACCACTCGAGGCCGGTCCGCCGGACCAGCAGGACAACGTCGCGCTCGCGGCCGCATGGCGCCGGCTGGCGAACCTCGCCACGTTCGTCGCGGTGCTCACGAGCCCGGCGCTGTTCATCGCGTTCCACCAGGGCAACGGCTGGTCGCTGCCCTGGTCGCTGCTCGCGACGCTCGGCGCGGTGGCGGCGTTCCGCGGCCTGATCGACGTGATCGCGCACCGGCTGATCCCGCGCGCGAGCCTCTACGGCGCCGACCGCGACCTGCTGGACGCGGACATCGTCGAGCGCCGCCGGCTGTGGTTCTGGCGGCGCTTCTTCCACAACGTGATCCTGATCGTCGTCGTCCTCGGCGGGATCTCGCTGCTGCTGTCGCTGCTGGGCACGTCGATCTCGTCGCTGTGGAACTCGATCACCTCGCAGCCCGGCGGCCTCAGCCAGCTGGCCCTGCTCGCCTTCCAGCTGCCGCTCTTCTTCCTCTTCAACTTCCTGATCCTGATGGGCCCGATGCTGTTCTTCGGGCTCAAGCAGATGAAGGGCTACGAGCCGGGCGACGCGGACTGGGGCGTGAAGCTCGCCGACGTGCGCGGCCAGGCCGAGCCCAAGCAGGAGGTCACGCGCGTCATCTCGCTGTGGCAGTCCGGCGACGCGTTCCGCAGCGCCGGCGGCAAGCCCGAGCGCGGGCTGCTGTTCATCGGCCAGCCGGGCACCGGCAAGACGATGCTCTCCAAGGCGATCGCGACGTCGTTCAACTCGCCGATCGTGACGATGCCGGGCTCGGGCTTCGCCCAGACCTTCATCGGCATGGACGTCATCATCGTCGGCTTCCTGATCCGCAAGGCCCGCCGCCTGGCGCGCAAGTGGGGCGGGCAGTGCATCATCTTCATCGACGAGATCGACGCCGTCGGCATGCGCCGCCAGGCGCTCGGCGCGGCCGGCATGGGCATGGCGCACGGCCTCCCGCCGACGGGCAGCCCGCTCGACGACATGCCGATGTTCGGCCCGAACGGGTCGCTGACGCCCTCCGGCGATCTCGTGCTGGAGACGCGCGCCTGGCGTGAGCGGATGTTCGCCGCGCGCGCGCCCGAGCCCGTCCAGATCTACCCGGGCGCCGTCGTGGCGATCCGCGACCGCATCCGCGGGGTGATCCCCGGCGGGATGATGGGCGGGATGATGGGCGGGGGCGGCATGGCGCTCAACCAGCTGCTCGTGCAGATGGACGGCGTCGACGAGCCCCCGTTCATGCGCAAGTGGGCCTCGAAGAAGATCAACACGATCCTCGACGCGCTCTACATCGTCCCGCAGCGCATCGGGCGCGCGCGGCTGCGCTTCAAGCCCGCCAAGCCGCGCTCGGAGGAGATCTACTTCATCGGCGCCACGAACGTGCCGATCGACGCGCTCGATCCGGCGCTCGTGCGCCCGGGCCGCATGGGCCGCCACATCTGGTTCCGCACGCCGACGAAGGAGGATCGCGCCGACATCTTCGACCTCTACCTCGGGAAGGTCGCGCACGATCCGGACCTCGACACGTCCGAGCGCCGCGACGAGCTCGCGCGCATGACGAACGGCTACTCCCCCGCGATGATCGAGCAGGTCTGCTCGATGGCGCTCACGCTCGCCCACAGCGACCTGCGCCACTTCTTCGTGCGCGAGGACATCGTGGAGGCGATGACGACGATCGAGTCGGGCACCGCCGTCGGCGTCGACTACGTCGAGAAGGAGACGCGCGCCGTCGCGATCCACGAGGCCGGCCACGCGGTCGCCAGCCACGTCTACATGAGCGACACGATGTCCACGCGCCTGTCGATCCGCATGCGCGGCAACTCGCTGGGCCATCACCAGGCGATCGAGAAGGAGGAGCGCTTCTCCTCCTGGCGCCACGAGGAGGTCGGCAAGCTCGTCTGGACGCTCGGAGCGATGGCCGCCGAGCACGTCTTCTACGGCGAGAACTCGGTCGGCGTCGGCGGCGACATCTACAGCGCCACCTGGGGCGCGGCGAACATGGTCGGCGCGAGCGGCATGGGCCCCGAGCCCGTGCGCCTCGACCCGGAGATGTTCCCGAGCGACAAGAAGCGCGAGGCCGCCGAGGAGCGGATCATGCGGCGCTTCGAGGCGATCGGCCTGCAGATCATGAACCGCCGCGCGAACCCGATGCTCGGCGAGCCGATCGGCGCGGTGCTCGGCGATCCGCAGAAGAAGCAGGCAGCGGCGCGGATCCTCGGCCAGTGCTACGTCACCGCGCTCGCCTGCATCCGCCACAACCGCGAGGCCGTCGCGGAGATCGCCGACATCCTCGTGCGCCGCCGCGAGCTCTACGGCGACGACGTCGTCGACCTCCTCAACGCCGCCGAGCTCGAGGCGCCCGTGATCGACGTCCTCGACGAGGCGACCTGGCCGAAGCTGTGAGCAAGACGCCCGAGACACCGCGCTCCGCCGTTCCCGGCCGGCGCCCCGACGACCCGGCCGGCACGAGCCCGCGCCACGACCCGCGCGACCTGCTTCCCGCGCGCCAGGTCCTCCTGGACGCGGAGATCCAGGACGCCGACGTCGTCGACGGCGACGCCGTCGACGTGACGGACGGCGAGCCAGCCGCGCTCGACGAGCACGACGGCGACCTCCTGCCCGAGCGCGTCGCCCCGGCGGGCGCGCCCGCGCTCGCCTCCGACGCGCCGCCGCCGCACGCCCCGCGCTTCCACTTCCTGGCGGGCGCCCTGATCGCGATCGGCGTCGGCGCCCTGCTCGTCGCGGTCGGCTTCGCGATCGGCGGGACGGGGAGCGGCGACTCGTCCGGACCGGCATGGTCGGCATGGCACCCGAGCGGCAGCCAGGCGGCGCAGCAGATCGCGACCCACGTCGGTGAGCAGTACCACCTCGGCGACGGCAAGCAGCTCGTCCTGGCGCAGGGCGGTGCGATGTCGATCGCCGGCCTGCCGCTGACCGTCGCGCTGCGCCAGACCGCCGACCAAGGCGGCGACATCAAGCTCTACGACGACAAGGGCGTGCTCTACCGGCTCTGCGGCCTGGGCACGAACTGCGCGATCGCCAGCGGCAAGCCGTCGATCCAGCGCCACCTGCTGCTGCGCCGCGAGGCGCTCGAGCTCGCGCTCTACAGCTTCCGCTACCTCGACGGCGTCAAGCAGGTCGCCGTCCTGATGCCGCCCGCCCCGGGCAAGAAGCCCAGTCAGGCGCTGTTCTTTCGCAAGGGTGAGCTCAGCCCGGAGCTCAAGAAGCCGCTCGACGCGACGCTCACCAGCGACGTCCCGTCGGTGTCGACCATGACGCGCTCCCCCGACGCGCTGCTCGTCGACCAGCTGACGCTGCCGACGCTCTTCACCTTCAGCCTCACCCAGGCCAACCAGGACAACCGCGCGTTCCTCGTCCTGGACCCGTTCACGGCGAACTCCTCGGGCGCCTCGTCCGGGAGCACCACCGCGCCGGCCGGCTCGTCGGGGACCACCACCTCGAGTGGCTGACGGCGCCGAGGCCCGCGCCGCGCTCGCCCGCGCCAAGGCGCGCCTGGACCGGCTCGACTGGTACCCCGCACCGGTCCGGCTGCGGGGCGTGCGCCTGCTCAGCGTCCCGTGGCTGTTCCGCCTGCCGTGGCTGCGGCGCTTCGACGGCTACGCCACCTGGACCGCGATCCTGCTGCGCGGCGCCGTCGCCGAGGCCTCCGAGGACCTCGTGACCCACGAGCTGTGCCACGTCTGGCAGATGCAGCACCACCCGCTCTCGATGCCGCTCTCCTACCTGTGGCGGGGGTACGCGGACAACCCCTACGAGGTGCAGGCGCGACGCGCCGCCGCCGTCAGCGCTCCGGCTCGGCCCGGCGGCGGGTGAACCCCGGGCAGCGCAGCACCGGAACCCGCGGATAGCGTGGGAACTCGGGCTCCGTGCGCGAGCGCGCACAGAGCGAAAACGTCGAGCCGCGCGTAGTCCCGACGAGGCGCTGATGCGCGCAGCGGTCGCACAGGCCGAAGGCGGGCACCTGCATACCGGCCACTATACTTTTTGAAGCTTGCCAACGTTCCGCAGACTTCTCGGGTTCCTCCGTCCGTATCGCCGCGGCGTCGTCCAGAGCTTCGCGCTCTCGGTCGCCGCGATGGGGATGACGGTGCTGATCCCGTTGCTCACCGGCCAGGCGATCAACCAGATCCACGCCGGCGACAAGGCGAACCTCGAGCGTCTCGGGGCCGCCGTCCTGCTGGCCGGCATCCTGCGCCTCGCGCTGACGGTCTTCCGGCGGCTGATCTCCGGGCAGGTCTCGCTCGGCGTCGAGCGCGACCTGCGCGCCTACATGTACGAGCACCTGCAGTCGCTCGAGCTCGCCTTCTTCGACGGCCAGCAGACCGGGCAGCTGATGTCGCGCGCCACGGTCGACCTGCAGGCGGTGCGCTTCTTCCTGGGCTACGGCCTGCTGTTCATGCTGCAGTCCGGGCTGACGATCGTGCTGGCCGCCGTCGCGATGTTCGTCGTCAACCCGGGGCTGGCGGCGATCTCGCTCGCCCCCGTGCCGTTCGTCGTGCTCGTCGCCCAGCGCTACGGCAAGCGCTCGCGCCCGGCGATGCAGGAGGTCCAGCAGCGCATCGCGGAGCTGACCGCGGAGGTCGAGGAGAACGTCTCGGGCGTGCGCGTCGTCAAGGCGTTCGCCGCCGAGGGCCGCCAGCGCCGGCGCTTCGAGATGCAGGTCGGCCGCGTCTTCGAGCAGGCGATCAGGTCCACCCGGATCCAGGCCTTCTACGGGCCGTTCATCGGCTTCCTGCCGCAGGTCGGCCTCGCCGCCGTGATCTTCATCGGCGGCCGCGAGGTCATCAACGGCTCGCTCACGCTCGGCGCGTTCACCGCGTTCTACACCTACCTGCTGATGCTGATCGGCCCGATGCGCACGCTCGGGATCTCGCTCGGCATGGCCCAGCGCGCGACTGCCTCCGGCGCGCGCCTCTTCCAGATCCTCGACCGCGCGCCGCTCGTCACCGCCAAGCCGGGCGCCGGCCCGCTGCCCGCCGGCAACGGCCGCGTCGAGCTGCGCGACGTCACGCTGCGCTACGCGGGCTCCGAGCACGACGCGCTGCACGACGTCTCGCTCGAGGTGCCGGCCGGATGCACCGTCGCGGTCGTCGGCGGCACCGGCTCGGGCAAGACGACGCTCGTGCAGCTGATCCCGCGCCTCTACGACGTGACCAGCGGCGCGGTGCTCGTCGACGGCGTCGACGTGCGCGACGTGGACCCGGCGGACCTGCGCCGCCAGATCGCCACGGTCAACGACGACCCGTTCCTGTTCTCGGCGAGCGTCGCGGAGAACATCGCCTACGCCCGCCCCGATGCGAGCGACGAGGACATCATGGCCGCCGCCCGCCGCGCCCAGGCCCACGAGTTCATCGAGCGCCTGCCCGACGGCTACGACACGCGCGTCGGCGAGCGCGGCCTGACGCTCTCCGGCGGCCAGCGCCAGCGCCTGGCGATCGCTCGCGCGCTGCTGGCCGACCCGCGCATCCTGATCCTCGACGATGCCACCTCCGCCGTCGACGCGACCACCGAGCGCGAGATCAAGGACGCGCTGCGCGAGGTCATGGCCGGCCGCACGACCTTCGTGATCGCCCACCGCCTGTCGACGATCGCGCTGGCGCAGGAGATCGTCGTGCTCGAGGACGGCGAGCTGATCGCCCATGGGCGCCACGAGGAGCTGCTCGAGGAGAGCGACCTCTACCGCGAGATCGTCGAGAAGGGCCTGCCCGACCAGGTGTTCCTCAACCGCAAGCCGCTGGAGCGCGAGGTGGCAGGGCTGTGAGGACGAGCGTCCTTCTCTGCCAGGACCCGATGTCGAGCGGCGGCGGGCAGTCGTTGTGAGCAGTCACGGCCACTGGGGTCCCCCGACCGACGACCGCCCGCCGGTCGCCCCGCAGGACGCCGGCCTGCGCGAGCGGATCCGGCTGCTGTGGGCCGACTCGCGCCGGCGCCTGCGCGGCACGGGCGGCCGCGGGCGCAAGCTGGGCGGGCTCGCCTCGCTCGTCGCGCCCTACCGCCTCCGCGTCATCGCGATGTTCACGGTGCTCGTCATCGGCGTCGCCGCCTCGCTCGCCCCGGCTCCGCTGGCCGCGGCGGCGATCGACCAGGGCATCGTCCCCGGCGACGTGCAGAAGCTCGACATCGTCGTCGCGCTCTACGTCGCGAGCGTCCTGATCGTCTGGATCGCCTCCTACTGGCAGACCTATCTCGTCGGCTGGGTCGGCCAGCGGGCCCTGCAGGACCTGCGGATGCGCATCTTCGGCCACCTGCAGGCGATGCCCGTCGGCTTCTACGAGCGCCGGCCCGCCGGCGTGCTGATCAGCCGCATGACGAACGACGTCGAGGCGCTCGACTCGCTGGTCACCGACACGGTCGTGACGCTCTTCCAGGCGTCGCTGACGCTGATCGGCTCGATCGTCATCCTCCTGCTGCTCGACTGGAAGCTCGCGCTGCTGGTCTTCCTGATCTTCCCGTTCATGGCGCTGGCGTCGCTGATCTTCCGGATCGTCAGCGCGGACGCCTACCGCCACACCCGTGAGACGATCGGCTCGATCACCGCCTACCTTCAGGAGACCCTCTCCGGGGTGCGCGTGGTGCGCTCCTTCGCCCGCGAGCCCTTCCACCGCGAGCGCTTCTCCGAGCTCAACGAGCGCAACCGCGCGGCCAACCTCAAGACGGTCTACCTCAACGCCGCCTACTTCCCCGCGGTCGAGTTCATCAGCTCGCTCGCGACCGTGATGGTGATCGTGATCGGCGGCACGCAGGCGATCGACGGCAACATCCAGGTCGGCGTGCTCGTCGGCTTCATCGCCGCGCTGAACAACTTCTTCGACCCCATCGGCCAGCTCTCGCAGGTCTACACGACCTACCAGTCCGGCATGGCGGCGCTCGACAAGATCTTCGAGCTGCTGGACACCGAGCCCGACCTCGTCGACGCGCCCGACGCGACCGAGCTGCCCGCGATCCGCGGCGAGATCAGCTTCGAGGACGTCTCCTTCCGCTATCGCGTCGACGACCCGGAGAACCCCACGAAGCTCGCCCTCGACCACGTCGACCTCGTGATCCCGCCCGGGCAGACGGTCGCGCTGGTCGGCGCCACCGGCGCCGGCAAGTCGACCTTCGCCAAGCTCGTCGCGCGCTTCTACGACCCCAGTGAGGGCGTCGTGCGCGTCGACGGCCACGACCTGCGCGAGATCACGATGCACTCGCTGCGCTCGCAGCTGGGCATCGTGCCCCAGGAGGCGTTCCTCTTCAGCGGCACGATCGCCGAGAACCTGGCGTTCGGCCGTGACGACGCCTCGCGCGGGGAGCTCGAGCAGGCCGCGCGGGCGATCGGGCTGTGGGACGTGATCGAGAAGCTGCCGAACGGGCTCGACACGCAGATCGGCGAGCGCGGCGTGCAGCTGTCCGCCGGGCAGCGCCAGCTCGTGGCCTTCGGGCGCGCGCTCGTCGCCGACCCGGCGATCCTCGTCCTCGACGAGGCGACCTCGAACGTCGACATCCACACCGAGGGCAAGATCGAGAGCGGGCTCCGGCGCCTGCTCGCCGGGCGCACGGCGATCGTCGTCGCCCACCGCCTCTCGACGATCCGCCAGGCGGGCCGCATCGTCGTCCTCGAGCACGGCCGCATCGTCGAGCAGGGCTCGCACGACGAGCTGCTCGAAGCCGACGGCGCCTATGCCCGGCTGTACCGCGCGTGGGCCGAGCAGGCCGCCGCGTAGGCACCTGCGCGGCTCACCCGAAACGGATGGAGTGGGTCGAGCGTCCCGCGGCGTAGGCTTCGCCTGATCCGCGGCACGTCGTGCCGCAGGCCCACACGACCAGGGAGCACGTCAGATGAGGATGGGAAGGCGCAGGCCGCTCATGCGCGCCGCCATGATCGGCGGCGGCGCATACGCCGTCGGCAAGCACAACGCGAACAAGAACGCCGAGGAGGCCGCAGGCGAGGCCGACCAGGAGGCCCGGCTCGAGGCCCTCGAGGCACAGCAGCAGGCAGGCGCCGCACCGCCTCCTCCCCCGCCGCCGCCCGCCGCGGCGCCCGTCGCGCCGGCGCCCGTCGCCGCTGCCCCCGGCGCCGGCGGCGACCTGGTCGGCCAGCTCACCGAGCTCAAGGGCCTGCTCGACGCGGGCGCGCTCAGCCAGGACGAATTCGACGCCGCGAAGGCCAAGCTCCTCCAGAGCTGAGCCCGGACGAGCAAAGGAGAACTGACATGGCACTTGGTCCGGTTCAGCTGGTGGTCCTCGGCTTCGACCACGGCAACTTCACCGGGAAGATCATGGAACAGCTCGAGCTCCTGCGCGAGCACGACACGATCCGCCTGATCGACCTGCTGTTCGTCACGAAGGACGACGAGGGCAACGTCGCGGCACTGCAGCACAGCGACCTCACCGAGGAGCAGGCGCTCGAGTTCGGCGCGACGGTCGGCGCGCTGATCGGCTTCGGCGCCGCCGGCGAGGAGGGTGCCGAGGCCGGCGCCATCGCCGGTGCGGAGGCGCTCGAGGACGGGCACGTCTTCGACGACGAGCAGATGTGGGTCGTCACCGATTCGATCCCCAACGGCAGCTCGGCCGCGATCGCGCTGCTCGAGCACCGCTGGGCGCTCCCGCTGCGCGAGGCGATCTTCGAGGCCGGCGGTCAGCTCGTCGACGAGTCCTGGGTCCACCCGCTCGACCTCGTCGCGATCGGGCTCGTCGAGTCGGCGGAGCTCGCCGCCCACACGGGCGACGCCGCCTGACCCGCCACGCCGAGCGTCCCGGACCGGCCCCCAGAGGGGGTGTTCCGGGATGCTCGCGGTGTGGCGTCTAGTGGAAGCCGCTGGCGGCCTCCGTGCCGTGCACCGGCTCGGGCTGCTTCGCCAGGCGCGGCAGCACCGCGTGCAGGTCGTTCAGCAGCATCTCGGCCAGGTCGTGGCTGAAGTCCCGCCTGACGACCACGCGCAGCGCAGCGAGGTCCGTGCGGTTGGCCGGGAACGTGTAGGCGGGCACCAGCCAGCCGCGCTCGCGCAGCGCGCTCGAGACGTCGAACACGGTGTAGTTGTCGATCTCGTCCTTGAGCTTGAAGGCGAACACCGGCAGCTCGTCGCCGCGTGTGATCAGCTCGAACGGGCCCAGCTTCTCGATCTCGCTGGAGAGGCGCGTCGCGACCTCGCGCGAGTAGCCGTGCACCGCCCGGTAGCCCTCGAAGCCCAGCCGCAGGAAGTTGTAGTACTGCGCGACGACCTGCGCGCCCGGGCGCGAGAAGTTCAGGGCGAACGTCGGCATGTTGTCGCCCAGGTAGTTGACCCAGAAGATGAGGTCCTCCGGCAGCGCGTCGCTGTCGCGCCAGATGATCCACCCGACGCCCGGGTAGACGAGCCCGTACTTGTGGCCCGAGGCGTTGATCGACGCCACGCGGTCCAGGCGGAAGTCCCACTCCAGCTCGGGGTCGATGAACGGCGCGACGAACCCACCGGAGGCGCCGTCGACGTGCACCGGGATGTCGAGCCCGCTCTCCGCCTGCAGGCGGTCCAGCGCCGCGCAGATCTCCTGGACCGGCTCGTAGGAGCCGTCGAACGTCGAGCCGAGGATGGCCACGACGCCGATCGTGTTCTCGTCGCAGAGCTTCACGGCCTCGTCAGCCGTCATGTGGAAGCGGTCGCCTTCCATCGGGACGAGGCGCATCTCGACGTCCCAGTAGTTGGCGAACTTCTCCCAGCAGATCTGGACGTTGATGCCCATGACGAGGTTCGGCTTGTCAGCGGGCTTACCTGCGGCCTTGCGCGCCTTCTGCCAGCGGCGCTTGAGCGCGAGGCCGCCGAGCATCGCGGCCTCGCTCGAGCCCGTGGTCGAGCACCCCGTCGCCTGGGCGGCGTGGGGCGCGTGCCAGAGCCCGCTCAGCATGTTGACGCAGCGCATCTCGAGCTCCGCGGTCTGCGGGTACTCGTCCTTGTCGATCATGTTCTTGTCGAAGCACTCGGCCATCAGCAACTGACCCTCGGGCTCCATCCACGTGGTGACGAACGTCGCCAGGTTCAGCCGCGCGTTGCCGTCGAGCATCAGCTCGTCGTGGATGATCTGGAAGGCGACCGTCGCCTTCATCTCGCGCTCGGGCATCCGGTGACGCGGGATCGTGCCGCCCTCGACACCGAAGATCGGCGAGATCGAGAGATCCTTCTGTGACTCCACGGGGCCCATCGGGTGCCGCAACGCCATCGCAATTCCTCCGTCTGAGAGCTCGGGTGACCGTCGCGACGCAAACCTACCTGTGCCGGGCGCCGCGGCGGATCACCCGATCCGGATGATCACACCCCGGCTTTGGTTTTCGCGCCCAGATGCCGATCAGGGGATGACGTCCGCAACCGTCCCCCACCCCTGATCGCATGCCGCACTCCGAGATCTCCGTCGCACCCCCCGTGCTGATCCCGACCCAGCAGGAGAACGGGATGCCGCTCGGCATCGTCGCTCCCACGCAGCGCGAGCGCTCGCGGCGCATGATCGGCGAGATCGTCGTCGACCTGGGCCTGGCCGACCGGCTCGACGTCGAGGCCGCGGTCGCCGAGGCGCGCGCCGGCAACGCCTCGACCGGCAGCGTGCTGGTCCAGCGCGGCACGCTGACGCCCGACCAGCTCGCGCGCGTCATCGCCGAGCGCTTCGGCGTCGACTACGTCGACCTCTCGGCCTACAGCGTCGACTTCCGCGCCTGTGGCCTCGTCACCCCCGAGGCCGCGCGCCGCTACGAGGCCGTCCCGATCGGCTTCAAGGACCCGCGCACGCTGCTGCTCGTGACCTCCGACCCGGCGAACGTTCTGGCGATCGACGACGTCGCGATGATGACCGGCTTCGACGTCCATCCCGTCGTCGCATCACGCGAGGACATCGGCGCGCTGGTCGCCAAGCTCGCCCGCCTGGAGGATGTCGGCGAGCCCGAGGAGGAGGACGACGGCGAGCTCTTCATCGGCGACGTCCGCGACGAGGGCGACGACGCTCCCGTCATCAAGCTCGTTCACTCGATCATCGCCGAGGCGATCGAGCTGCGCGCGAGCGACATCCACTTCGACCCGGACGGCCAGGAGCTGCGCGTGCACTACCGCATCGACGGCGTTCTGAAGCCCTCCAACGCCGTCCCGCGGCGCATGGTCCGCGGCGTCGTCTCGCGCGTGAAGATCATGGCGAGCCTCGACATCTCCGAGCGGCGGCTGCCGCAGGACGGCCGACTGTCGCTGGCGATCGATGGGCGCAGCGTCGACGTGCGCGTCGTGACCCTGCCGCTCGTCGGCGGCGAGTCGGTCGTCATGCGCGTGCTCGACCACGACGGCGGCGTCATCGACCTCGATCGCCTCGGCCTGCGCGAGACGGAGTTCGACCGCGTGCGCCGCGCGATCGCGCAGCCCTACGGCGCGATCCTCGTCACCGGCCCGACCGGCTCGGGCAAGACCACGACCCTCTACGGCGGCCTCGCGCTGCTGAACAGCGGCGAGCGCTCGATCATCACGATCGAGGACCCCGTCGAGTACCGCGTCGACGGGATCAAGCAGATGCAGGTCAACACCAAGGTCGGCATGACCTTCGCCAAGGGCCTGCGCACGATGGTCCGCGCGGACCCGGACATCATCATGGTCGGCGAGATCCGCGACCGCGAGACGGCGCAGATCGCGATCGAGGCGGCGCTCACCGGCCACCTCGTCCTCTCGACGCTGCACACGCGCGACGCACCGACAGCGATCACGCGCCTGGTGGACATGGGCATCGAGCCCTTCCTCGCGGCCTCCGCGCTGGACTGCATCGTCGCCCAGCGGCTCGCGCGCACGCTCTGCACCTGCAAGACGGAGACGATCATCCCCGCCGAGGTGCTCCGCGCCAGCGGCTACGAGGCCACCGACGACCTGGCCG
This sequence comes from Solirubrobacteraceae bacterium, assembly GCA_036510915.1. Lineage (GTDB taxonomy): Bacteria > Actinomycetota > Thermoleophilia > Solirubrobacterales > Solirubrobacteraceae > F1-60-MAGs163. The sequence continues at coordinate 25,303 of DATCDC010000028.1, forward strand.
CCTTCGAGGCCCACGGCTGCGGGCGCTGCGGGGGCACCGGCTACCGCGGGCGCATCGGCCTGTTCGAGGTCATGACCGTGACCGAGGAGATCCGCTCGATGGTCATGCGCGGCGAGTCCGCGCCGGCGATCGCGCGGCACGCGATGGAGACCGGCATGCACCGCCTGCGCGACGACGGCCTCGACAAGGTCCGCACCGGCCACACCTCGCTGGCCGAGATCGGCCGCGTCGCCGGCTCCTGATCAGGCGCCGTCCGACATCTCGCGTTCGCGCAGTTCGATGCGGCGGATCTTGCCCGTCAGCGTCTTGGGCAGCTCGGTCACGAACTCGATCCGCCGCGGGTAGGCGTAGGCGCTGAGGCGGTCGCGGACGTACGCCTTGATCTCGTCCGCAAGCGCCTCCGACGGCTCGTATCCCACGGCCAGCACGACGAACGCCTTGACGATCGTCCCGCGGCGCTCGTCGGGCGAGGCGACGGCGGCCGCCTCGCGCACCGCCGGATGCTCGATGCACGCGGACTCGACCTCGAACGGGCCGATTCGGTAGCCGGCGGAGATGATCACGTCGTCGGCGCGCCCGGCGTACCAGATGTAGCCGTCCGCGTCCTGGGTCGCGGCGTCCTTGGTGTGGAACCAGTCGCCGCCGAACGTCGCCGCCGCGGCCTCGTCGTTCTCCCAGTAGCCCAGCGGGTAGTGCGGGTTCGAACGCGCGCGCAGGCAGATCTCACCGCGCGCGCCGCGCTCGACCTCGTGCTCGTCCTCGTCGAGGATCCGCACGTCCCAGCCGGGCATCGGGCGACCCATCGACCCCTCGCGGACCTCCATCCACGGGAAGTTGCCGCACAGCGGATAGGACTCGGTCAGCCCGTAGTAGTCGAGGACCGTGAGCCCGTACTGGTCGCGGAACCAGCGGATCGCCTCCGGGTTGAGCGGCTCGCCGGCGCTGCAGACGCGACGGAAGGAGCACGGGAAGCGCGTCCCGGCATCCTCGGTCGCCATCATCGAGCGCATCGCGGTCGGCGTCGTGAAGACGTTCGTGACGGCGTTGCGGCTGAGGAAGTCGAGCTGGCCCTCGGGGTCGAAGCCCCCGGCGCGCTGCAGCACGACCTGGACGGCGCCCAGGCGCCACGGGCCCAGCAGCGGCGCGATGCCCGCCGCCCAGGCCCACTCGCCCATCCCGTGGAAGCGCTCGCCGTCCTGCACCTCGTGGCAGTGGATGAACTCCTCGTGCGCGAGCAGGTAGCGGTGCGCGTGGACGATGCCCTTCGCGAGGCCCGTCGTGCCGGAGGTGTAGTAGAGCTGGGCCGGGTCGTCGCAGGACGTGTCGGCGGTCGTGAACTGCGTCGAGGCGCCGGCGAGCAGGGTGTCCTCGAGGATCAGCAGCTCGCCGACCGCGTCGCCGACGAAGTGCTGGAAGCGCGGCGCGTTCGCCGCGTCGGTGACGAGCACGCGTGGGCGCGAATCGTGGAGGCGATGGCCGATCCCCTCGTCGCCGTAGAGCACGGACATCGACAGCAGCAGACCGGCGTTCTTCCACGTGCCGAAGAAGATCGCCGCGGTCTCCGGTGTCGGCGGGAGGACGACCGCGACGCGCTCGCCGCGCTCGATCCCATGGTCGCGCAGCACGTTGGCAGCCTGATTGGACAGGTCCTGCAGCTCACCCCAGTCGAGCTCGCGCCGGACGCCGTCGTGGCGCTCCCAGATCATCGCGAGCTTGTCGCGGGGATGCTTGTCGCAGACGTCCTGCGCGATGTTGTAGCGCTCGGGCACCACCCAGCGGTGCTCGGCGCGGAGCTCGTCGTAGCGGTCCATGCCCGGACGCTACAGCGGGCGTCGCCGCCGCGCGTCGACCGCGCGCATGGCCTCCGTCGGCGAGGCGCCCGGAATGGAGCAGACGCCCCCGGCGCACCGGTCGGCGGGGGCGTCCGGCTCACTCGCTCAGGCGAGCGAGTCCATGATGTGGGGCACGGCGCGCTCGACGCTCAGCATCACCTTGCTGTCGTACTCGACCCACTGCGTGTAGTTCAGCAGGTTGCGATACCCCGCCTCCACGTCATCGGACTCGACGATCACGAGGCCGTGGCTGCCATCGGTGGCCACGTAGTGCGCGAGCGTGCCCGGCGCCGAACCCACCTCCGCGAAGACGCCCATGAGCTCCTTCGTCTCGTCCTTGCTGAGGAACGGCTTCAACCTGTACGTCGTGGCAACAATCATGCTGTCTCCTCACTGGTTGGCCTGCCACGTCGCACCATACGCCGATGCACCATCAATCTGGGAACGGGCCGGGGCACGCCGCCGGGCGAGCGTCCGCTCGGCTTCCGCCGGTCCGCCGAGGAAGATGTCCACGGTGCGTTGCGTTTCTCTTCTGAAACGCAGGAGGAGGGCAGCGCCCATCCGTTCGCGCTGGGTGTGATGGCCGACCACGATACGACGGCTACGGATGGGCGCTGGACCCCACCACCGGCACGGGTGATCACGTTTCCCCCGGCCGGCCGGTCCCACGGTCCGCGCCGACGTTCCCATCGGGTTCCCATCGACCCGCTCCAACGACGAAACCCCCGACGGAATCGGGGGTTTCGGCACTGCGGGACTAGGACTCGAACCTAGAATACCTCGTCCAGAGCGAGGCGTGTTGCCGATTACACCATCCCGCAACGGGCGCCCATTATAGGGTCTGCGGGATCGCGGGCGCCCGCAGCCCGGCGTCCTCGAAGACGGCGTGCAGGAGCGGCTCGTAGCGCCCCTCCGCGAGGTCCCCGATCGGATCCTGCGTATAGGAGAGCAGCGTGCCGTAGGGCAGGTCGAAGGCCGCGCGCATCGCCAGGAGGCGGCGGCGCTCGGGGCTCTCGGTGCCCTGCAGGATCCGCAGCGCGGCGTTCATGCGCCGCACCCGGATGACGCGCCGCGGGACCGCCCACAGCAGCAGGAGCAGGGTCGGCAGCCCGAACACGACCCAGCCGAGGAGCGTGGCCGCGTCGTTGACGGCGGCCTCCCCCTGCTTGCCCAGGGCGATCGCGTTGCCGCCGGTCTGCGCGCCCGCGTTGTTGAGGGCGTCCTTCAGCGCGCCGCCGACGATCGGCACCCCGCCGACGACGCCGCCCGCATCCTGGAAGCCGGACTGGACCGAGCGGCCCGCATCGGAGACGCCGCGCCCGAGGCTCGAAAGGTCCGCGACAGTGCTGTGGACCTTCAGGCCCAGCCATGCGAAGAAGGCGATCAGCAGGACGACGACGACGTCGGCCAGGATGGCGCGCGTGCGACGCGCGGGAAGCTGCGGGTAGTAGCGCATCCGGGCATCATCCCGGGCGCTCCCGACGCGTGACTACCTCACAGCGAAGAGGGTCGTGACCTCGTCCTCCAGGCCCGGGTCCAGGCAGACGAGCACCTCGTCGCCGGCCGCGATGACGGTGTCCGCCTTGGGGACGAAGCCCGTGCCCTCGCGCAGGACCGAGATCACGATGCTGCCCTCGGGCAGGTGCAGATCGCGCACTGCGCGCCCGGTGGCCGCCGAGCCGGCGGAGACCTCGATCTCGATGATCTCCAGGCGCTCGCCCGGCAGGTCGAGCAGGTGGACGAGGCCGTACTGCGGCACCTCGTGCTCGATCAGGCGCAGGATCAGGTCGGTCGCCGACACCGCCGGCTTGATGCCGAGCAGGTCGAAGTACTGGCGGTTGCGCGGGTTGTTGACGCGTGCGATGAAGCGGTCGACGAGGTACTTCTCGCGCGCGATCTGGCAGATGAGGATGTTGTCCTCGTCGTCGCCGGTGACCGCCACGACGAGGTCGGCGCGCTGCACGCCGGCGCGCTCCAGGACCCACAGCTCGGTGCCGTCGCCGTACTGGGCGACGTGCTCGAGCTCGTCCTCCATCGCGAGATAGCGGTCGCGGCGCTGCTCGATGAGCGTGACCTCGTGCCCCTTGTCGAGCAGCTCGCGCGCGAGGTTCAGCCCGACCTTGCCACCGCCGACGATGATCGCGTACATCAGCCCTCGACCTCGTTGAGCGCGTCCTCGAACATCTCGATCGCGTAGCGCGTCGGGCAGATCGTGTGCAGCCCCTGAGCGGCGTACCACTCGGCGCGCGCGGGGTCGCTCACGCGCACCAGCACGCTCGGGACGTTGAACATCTTCTGGGCGATCTGGGCGACCGTGAGGTTCGTGTTGTCGCCGTGGGTCGACGCGATGAAGACGTCGGCCTGCTCGATGCCGGCCTCGATCAGGGCCTCGGCCTCGATCGCCTGGCCGATCGTGAAGCGCCCGCCGACGTCCTCCCACGTGGTGGGCTGGCCCGCGTCGAGACGCTCGTGCGAGAGAGGATCCTCGTCCAGGACGGAGACCTCGTGGCCGGCGGCGAGCATGGAGCGCGCGACGGCGGACCCGACCCGGCCCGCGCCCGCGATGACGATGAAGGACATCGGGGCGGACTCTATACAGCGCCGCCCGCGGTCGGCGCCCGGTCCGGGACGGACTTCGACACCGCCTGATCGCCCACAGGAGGCGCGGTCAGGATGACCGGGCAGCCGGCCTTCGAGACGACGAGCTTCGTCGCCTCGCCGACGAACGCATCCATCCCGGCGCGCCCGCCGAGGCGCGTGCCGCCGCGGATCTTCGAGGGCTCCTCGGCCGCCAGGACGATCGCCTGCACGCCGCGGCGCCGGGCCTCGTCGACGATCGCCTGGCCCGCGCGACGGGCGCGGACCGTCGCCGTGGCGACCTGGACGCCCTCGTACTCCTCCCCCACCGCCTTCGCGCGGGCGAGCGCCGCACGGGCGCGCTTGAGCTCGGCGTCGGGCAGGCGGGCGTCGATCGGGAGCGACATCGGGATCTCGAAGACCCAGATCGCCTCGATCGTCGCGCCGCCGCCCGCCGGCCCCTCGAGGTCCTCCTCGGCGGCCAGCCGGCCCGCCGTCTGCATGATGTCGTCGTCGAGGGCCGTGCCGAAGATCGGGACGAGGATCGAGCCGTACTCGGCCTCGAGGTGCTCGCCGAGCAGCGCCTCGCGCGGCACCGTCACGCGCTGGAAGATCGGCTTGCCGGTCGTGCGGCGGTAGATCACGTAGAGCGTCAGGCCGAACGCCATCCACCCGATGCCGACCCAGCGCGCCTCGTTGTGCGTGATGAGCACGCTGAGCCAAGCCGCCGCGCTGAGCACGAGGCCGAGCACGGCCGGCAGCGGGAGCGAGGCGCCGCGGACCTTCAGGTCGAACGGGATGTCGTACGGGCGCGGCGCGTCGGGCTCGCTGAAGCGCAGCCGCAGGATCGCGGCGTGCGCGATCGTCAGGCCGAGCAGGGCGCCGAAGGCGTACAGCCCGAGCAGCATGTCGAGGTCGTGCGGCAGCGACAGCGCCGCGGCGACGATCGTCGCGAGCACGATCAGCACCCACGGCGTGAAGCGGGTCGGATGCAGCCGGCCGACCGCGCTGGGGATCTGGCGGTTCGTCGACAGCGAGTAGGCCAGCCGCGAGAGGCCGAGCATCGCCGAGTTCGACGCGGCGATCAGCGTGATCGCGGCGATCGCGGCGATCACGTACTTCGCGCCGTCGCGCAGCCACGCGTCCTTGAACGCCGCCGCGATGCCCAGCACGGGCGCGTCCTTGTAGGTCGTCGACAGCGCCGTCGTCCCGTCGATCACCGGCTGGGCGCTGATCGCGACGATCGCGATGCCCGTGTAGACGACGAACACGGTCAGCGACGACGCGCTGACCAGGCGCCGCAGCCCCGCCCTGCTGACTTCGACCTCGCCGCTGAGCCCGGAGGCGGACTCGAGCCCGGTCGACACGACCGTCGCGATCCCGAACGCGACGACGAGGTTCTCGACGGTCGGCGTCGACCCCAGGTGGATCGTGCTCGTGATCGCGTGCGCGTCGAACAGCAGCGCCATGCCGAAGCCGATCAGCGCGAGCTGGAGAGCGATGTCGGCGACCACGAGGATGCGGATGCGCGAGGAGCGCGTCGTCGAGAAGCCGCGGATGTTGCGCACGGCGACGTAGCCGAGGATCCCGAGCACGGCGACCGTCTCGACGGCCCCGCTGCCCAGCGGGCTCCAGAAGGCGGCGAGGTAGTTCGTCGCGCTGAAGGCCGTCGCGGCGATCAGGATGACGTAGTCGAGCAGGACGGCCCAGCCGGCGACGAAGCTCCACAGCTCGTTGAAGGCGTGGCGCGCGAAGACCGTCGAGCCGCCGCGGTCCTGATGCAGCGAGGAGCCCTCGACGTACGTCATCGCCGCGAGGGCGAACATCACGGCCGAGGCGACGAAGACCAGCGGCGTGAGGCCGAGCGCGTAGCCGGCGACGACGCCCAGGGCGAAGTAGATCGCGCTCGCGATCACCGTGTAGACGACGCTGAAGAGCATCGGCGAGCCGAGCCCGCGCCGGAACATCTGCTCGCCGCGCTCGGTCATCCGCGCGTGCTCCGCGCGACCCACATGCGCCCGAGCCCGGCCGCGAGGAACAGCAGACCCATGATCACGCCGATCGAGAACGGGCCGCCCCCGGCGCTCAGGGCGCGCACGATCAGCGCGACGCCGAGCACGACCATGATGATCGAGAAGAGCGTCGTCATCAGACGATGTGTGTCGCGGCCGGACATCCCGTCGATGATGCTAGGCGGCGCCGACCCGCGGGCGCTGCGCGGCCCTGGCGGCCTGATCCTCCGGCGAGGTCTGGATGATGACGCGGCAGGGGCGCTCCTCGAGCACGGTCTCGAGCGTCTTGCCGAACAGCGAGCCGGACTGGCGCGGCGGCAGCGGGATCACGATCGCGCGGGCGCGCAGCTGCCGTGCCTCCTCGACGATCAGCCGGCCGGCCTGACCGGCGCGGACCTTCTCCCAGTGCCCGGTGACGCGCCGGCCACCCTGCAGGCGCGCCTGCTCGATGATCGTCTGGGCCGCGCGCTCCTGCTCGGGCATCGCGGCGCTGATCGGCGAGGTCGCCGGAACGGGGATCGGGACGATCACGTGGATGCCGCGCCGGCGCCGCGCGGCGAGCTTCACCGCCGTGGCGACCGCGCCCGGAGAGTAGGCGCGCGGGTCGAGCGCCACGAGGATCGACTCGTACTCGGCCTCGTGGGCCACGATCGGAGCCGGGATCGCGACCTTGACGGTCGTCGTCAGATCGAGGCCGTGGCGGTGGCGGTACCACGGGTAGAACAGCAGCCCGAACCCGAGCCACGCGACGCCTGCGATCGCGACGTCGATGTGCAGGAACGTCACGACGATGAACGCCAGGCCGGTGCCGATCCCGCCGAGGATCGCGAACACGGGGACGTCGACCTTTCCGACACGCAGGTTCATGGGGCCCCTGTAGGGGCGTGGCGCGTCGGGTTTGGAGAAGCGCAGCCGGATGACCGCGAGGTGCGCGATCGTGAACGACAGCATCGCGCCGAACGCGTACATGTTGCCCAGGAACGCGGCCTGGCCCGGGATCATCGCGATGCACGCGATGCCGCCGAAGACGAGGATGCCGATCCACGGCGTCCCGTACCTGGGGTGCAGCTGGCGCAGCCGGTCCGGCATCTGGCGGTGGATCCCCATCGAGTAGACGAGCCGCGAGACGCCGATGATCCCGGCGTTCGTCGCGATGAAGAGGATCGTCGCGGCGAGCAGGCCGACGTAGAGCTCCGCCGCCCCCTGCAGCGCCCCGAGGTGGATCTGCTTGACCACCCCCAGGATCGGGTCGCCGGCATAGCCGCCGTCGGCCTCCGAGACGCCCAGCAGGGTCTGGTAGCCGTCCGGCGTCTTCACGACCGGCAGCGCGGACAGCGCGACCGCCGGCAATGCCGCATAGATCGCGAAGACGGCGATGACGACCCGGTGGATGGCCTTCGGGATCGTCCTCGTCTCGTCCTTGGCCTCTTCGGCCATGTTCGAGATCGTCTCGATCCCGGTGTAGGCGATCATGCCGACGGGGATCGCGAGGAAGAACTCCTTCCACGTCGGAGCCACGCCGAGGTGCACGTTGTTGGCGAGCACGTCGGGCGAGAAGACGAGGATCGCGCCGACGAGCACGAGCAGCAGCTGCGTGGCGAAGTCGAGCACGGCGAGCGTGACGTTGACGCCGGCAGACTCCTTGACGCCGACGACGTTGACGATCGACAGCAGCACGACGACCGCGATGCCGAACACGATGTCGCCGGGCGAGTGGCGCAGCGCGGGCCAGAACAGCCCTCCGAGATAGTGCGGCACGAAGAACGCGGAGATCGCGATCGTGATCGTGTAGTTCAGCATCTGCGCCCAGGCGGCGAAGAAGCTCCAGAACTCGTTGAAGGCGTGGCGCGCGAACGACGAGGAGCCGCCGGCCTCCGGGTACATGACCGTCGCCTCGCCGTAGGTCGAGGCCGTGAGCCAGAAGATGAAGCCGGTGATGACGAAGACGATCGGCGTCAGGCCGAGCGCGAACGACGCGACGAGGCCCAGCGCGTAGTAGATCGACGAGCCGACGTTGCCGTAGGCGGTCGCGAACAGCGCGTTGACCCCGAGGACGCGTTGCAGGCCGTGAAGTCGGCGCTCTGCCATCAGCGCGCCAGTCTACGGCGCGGATCTGTACAACATCTGTACGCCGGGGCGGCCGATCGGGACACGGCCCGCGCGCGCGTGGACCTACCGTCGGTTGGCTATGCCGACCGTTCTCCTGGAAGCCGCTGAAGCGCTCCTCCCGCTGACCCTCGCGGGGCTGTGGTTCGGGCACGTGGCCCGCCTCGAGCGCCGCCGGATCGCGCTCGAGGAGACGCGTGTCGCGCTCGAGCGGGCGCCCGCTCCGGCCGCGCATCCCGGCGCGCTGGATCGCATGCACGAGGCGCGGATGCGCCGCCGCGCGCTGCGCCTGCTGGCGCGCCACCATTCCGGCGCGGCGCGCTGATGGCGCGCCTCGTCGAGCGCGGGCTGCGCCGCACCGTCGGCGTCCCCGGACTGTTCGCCACGGCCTACGGCAACGTCGGCTCCTCGATCTACTACGCCCTGGGCCTCGTCGCCGCCCATGCGCTGGGCCTGACGCCGGTCGTCTTCATGCTCGCCGGCCTGCTGTTCGCGCTGACGGCCAAGACGTACGCCGAGGGCGCCTCGATGTTCCCGGAGGCCGGCGGCTCGTCCTCCTTCGCGCGCCACGCCTTCAACGAGTCGGCGTCGTTCTTCGCCGGCTGGGCGCTGACGCTCGACTACATCATCACGATCGCCATCTCGGGCTTCTTCGTGCCGCACTACCTGGCCGCGTTCTTCCCCGCGCTCAAGCACGGCCCCGGGGACGTGATCGTCGGCATCCTCGTGATCGTCGTCCTCGCAGGCCTGAACATCCGCGGCCTGGGCGAGTCGGCGAAGCTCAATCTCGTCCTCGCGGTGGTCGACCTCGCCACCCAGGTGGCGCTCGTCGTCGTCGGCGCCGTCCTCGTGCTGGACCCCTCGCTGCTCGTCAGCCAGGTGCACCTCGGCACCGTTCCGAGCTGGAGCGAGGTGATCTTCGCGCTGTCGGTCGCGATGGTCGCCTACACGGGGATCGAGACCGTCTCGAACATGGCCGAGGAGGCCAAGGACCCCGGCAGGGACGTCCCGAAGGCCGTGAACCTCGTCCTCGTCGCCGTGCTCGGCGTCTACGCGGGCATCTCGGTGGTCGCGCTGTCCGCGCTCCCGGTCGTCCGGCACGGCGCGGTCTACACGACGCAGCTCGGGACGACCTACCACGACGACCCGGTGCTCGGGATCGTCTCGGCCTTCGGGCTCCACGGCTGGCTGCAGACGGCGGTGACCTCCTACGTCGGCCTGCTCGCCGCCACGATCCTGTTCATCGCGACGAACGCCGGCCTGATCGGCATCTCGCGGCTGTCGTGGTCGCTCTCCGAGCACCGCCAGCTGCCGGGGATCTTCGCGCGGCTGCACCCGCGCTACCGCACCCCGTGGTTCACGATCGTCCTCTTCTCCTCGCTGGCCTGCCTGCTCCTGATCCCCGGCAAGACGGACTTCCTCGGCAACCTCTACTCGTTCGGGGCGATGCTGTCGTTCACGACGGCGCACGTGTCGATCGTCGCCCTGCGCATCAAGCAGCCGGACATCGAGCGGCCCTACCGGATCGGCTGGAACGTCCACTACAAGGGCGCGCTGATCCCGATCCCCGCGGTCCTGGGGGCGATCGGCACGTTCGTCGCCTGGTGCTCGGTCCTGGCACTGCACACCGAGGCGCGCACCGTCGGCATGGGCTGGATGGTGATCGGCTGCATCGGCTACATCGTCTACCGCCGGCGCTCGGGCCTGGACCTCACGAGCCGCCACAAGATCGAGCACGCACAGGCGCCCGAGGGGTTCGTCCCGCTGGCCTACCTCAGCGCGCTCGTGCCGATCTTCGGCGGGGATGTCAGCGGCGGGGCGATCCGCCGTGCGGCGAAGCTGCTCGGCGAGGGCGCGGAGATCCTCTGCGTCTACGTCGTCACGATCCCGACCCAGCTGCCCCTCGACGCTCCGATGTCGACCGAGCAGCAGCAGGGGCTCGCGGTGCTCGAGGCCGCGCGGATCGCCGGCCGCAAGTCCGGGCTCAAGGTCCACACGCGTCTGGTCACGACGCGCGACCCCGGCGAGGCGCTCGTGCAGGAGGCCGTCCGCGCAAACGCCGACCTGGTCTACCTGGCGACGACGCACGCGCCCCCGTCCGAGCAGGGGTTCGGGCCGATCGCGCGCCAGCTGCTCGAGAAGCGCCCGTGCTGGGTCGTCGTCGAGTCGCCGGCCGCCTCGCGCAACGGCGCCCGCGAGCGCGTGGTGGCCTGATCAGGCGCCGGCGGGGCTCGTCGCGCGCCCGAGGTCGACGGCGACCGCGCCGATCGCCTCACCGATCGCGGCGGCGGCCTGCCCGACCTGCGCCTGCGTGATGATCAGCGGCGGGGAGATCGCGACGGCGTCGCCCAGCGGGCGCACCAGCACGCCGCGCTCCTTCGCCGCGGCGAACGTCCGGGCCGGGAGGTCGGGGTGCTCGGCGAGCGCGGCGGCGTCGAAGGCGACCGCGGCGAGCGCGCCGATTCCGCAGCGCACGTCCCCGACGAGGTCGACGGATGCCAGCGGTGCGAACGCCTGCGCGATCTCGCCCTCCAGCTCACGGCCGCGGATCAGCAGGCCCTCGCGCTCGATGATGTCCAGGTTGGCGTGGGCCGCCGCGCAGCAGGTCGGGTGGCCCGAGTACGTCTGGCCGTGGCGGAACCAGAGGCCGCCCTGCTCGTAGAACGGCTCCGCGACGCGGCCGCCGACGACGACGCCGCCGAGTGGCAGGTAGCCGCTCGTGACGCCCTTGGCGAACGTGAGCAGGTCGGGGCGCACGTCGAAGCGGTCGGCGCCGAACCACGTGCCGAGCCGGCCGAACGCGCCGATGACGGCGTCGGCGACGAACAGCGCGCCGTGGCGCTCGCAGAGCGCCGCGAGCCCCTGGAGGTAGCCGGGCGGGACGCGATGCACGCCGCCCGCGCCGATCACGGGCTCGGCGAAGACCGCCGCCACGCGCTCGGGCCCGACGCGCTCGAACTCGGCCTCGAGCGCCTCGAGCGAATCCCATGGCACATGGCTCGTATCGGGGTCCAGCGGGCCCATCCCGGCCTGGTTGGCCGGGATCCCGCCGATGCTCGTGCCGAGCCCGTGGGTGCCGTGATAGCCCTGCGCACGGCCGATCAGGTGCACCCGGTCGGGCTGGCCGGTCGCCGTGAAGTAGCGGCGCGCCAGCTTGGCCGCGGTGTCGATCGCGTCGCCGCCGCCGAGGCCGAAGAAGATGCGCGGGTCGTCGACGACGGACTCCGCGTAGCCGGCGAGGCGCTCGGCGAGCGTCTCGGCCGGGCGGTTGCTGAACGCGCCGAAGGCCGAATAGCTCGCCAGTTCGCGCATCTGCGCCGCGGCGGCGTCGACGATCTCGTCACGGCCGTGGCCGACGTTGACGCACCACAGGCTCGCGGTGCCGTCGAGGTACTTCGCGCCGGTCTCGTCCCAGACGTGGACGCCCTCGCCGCGGGTGATGACGATCTCGTGGCCGCGCACGGCGGCCATGTCCGCGAAGGGATGCCAGAAGGGCGTGTCGCTGCTCATGCGCCTCACGGTACGCCGTGCGGCGCGGGCGGGCAATCGTCGAAGCGGCGCACGGTGCGCACGCGGGTGCGCCTACTTGCGCACGAAGTCGATCGGGTCGCCGCCGCTGCCGAGCACCTGCGCGACGAACGCATAGCTCCCGGCCGGGAGCGAGCGGCCGAGCGCGACGCGCCAGCGCCAGGCGCCGGTGGCGCGGCGCATGCTCGCCGAGATGAAGCGCGGGTGGTCGCAGGCGCCTCGGCTGGTCGCGGTGAAGCGGCCGGTGCGCACGTTCCACCAGGCGCAGCCCTGGCGCGTGCCGCCGCGGCGCAGCGCGAGCTGGACGACCGGCGCAGGGGTCGCATCCGAGCCGCGCAGCCAGCCCGCGAGCGTCCGGAGCGTGAACGGGTCCGGAGCGTCGAGGCTCAGCGCCGGCA
>DATCDC010000029.1:0-31798 GCA_036510915.1 Solirubrobacteraceae bacterium
GACGCCGCGACGAGCGCGCTGACCGCCGAGCGCGCCCGCGTGGTGCCCCGGCCGGCTCCTGCGCCGCCGCGGGCGCAGCCGCCCGCCGTGGCGCCGGTGGCCGTCCCCGCGCCCGCGCACGCGCCGGCCCATCCGCCCGCGGCGGAGACCGACGCCTTGATCGCCGGCCTGGCCCGGGCGGCCGATCGCCTGCGCGCCCAGGCCCCGCCGGAGGGGCTCGCCGTCGCCCCGCCGGCGCCCGTCCCGGAGGCCCCGGCGCCGGTCGCCGCGCCGGTGCAGGTCCCTGCCCCCGTGTCTGCGACGCCGGGGCGCGGTGGACTGCTCGGCGCGCTCGAACGCGCGCTTCGCAACGTCCGCTGATTGCGTTCTTCGCGCCCGCGCCCCGTCCGGCCCGGCGCCTATCCTCCGGCTCCCGTGTCGACCCCGTCCTGCGCCCACCTGCACGTCCACTCCGAGTACTCGCTGCTCGACGGGGCCTGCAAGATCGACGCCCTCGCCGAGCGCGCGGCGGCGTTCGGCCAGCCGGCACTCGCGCTGACCGACCACGGGGTGATGAACGGCGCCGTCGAGCTCTACAAGGCGGCCAGGAAGCACGGGATCAAGCCGATCGTCGGCTGCGAGATCTACTACGTCGACGACCACGCCGACCGCGGGCCCAAGAAGGCCGAGCGCAACCACCTGACGCTGATGGCGTCCTCCAACGAGGGCTACCGCAACCTCGTGCGGCTCTGCTCGGCCGGGTTCCTCGAGGGCCTCAACCGCGGCAAGCCGACGGTCGACCTCGAACAGCTGGCGGCCCACCGCGAGGGCCTGATCGTCCTCACGGGCTGCCTGGCCTCGCGCTTCACCAGCCGGCTCGCCGAGGGGCGCGACGACGAGGCCCGCGCGCACGCCGACGACCTCCTCCAGGCGGTCGGCGCGGACAACGTCTACTTCGAGGTCCAGAAGAACGGCCTGGCGCCGCAGGAGCGCGCCAACGTCGGGATCGCCCGGATCGCGCGCGAGGTGGGGCGGCCCGTCGTCGGCACGGGCGACGTGCACTACCTGCGCCGCGAGGACTACCACCACCACACGGCTCTGCTGTGCGTGCAGACGAAGTCGACGCTCGCCGCGCCGAAGATGACCTTCGACACGAACGAGTTCTACCTGCGCTCCAGCGAGGAGATGGCGGAGCAGTTCGCCGAGTTCCCCGAGGCGATGCCGACGACGCTGGAGATCGCCGAGCGCTGCGACGTCGAGATCGAGCTGGGCAAGCAGCTGATCCCGCGCTTCCTGCCCGCGGGTGAGGATGAGCGCACCTACCTGCGCGCCCGCGTCGAGGAGGGGTTGCGCGAGCGCTACGGCGACCCGCCGCCCGCCGAGGCGATCGAGCGGATGGACATGGAGCTCGAGGTCATCGACCGGATGGGCTTCAACGCCTACTTCCTGATCGTCTGGGACTTCATCGCCTACGCGAAACGCAGCGCCATCGCCGTGGGTCCGGGGCGCGGCTCGGCCGCCGGGTCGATCGTCGCCTACTGCCTGCGGATCACGGACGTCGATCCGCTGCGCTACGACCTGCTCTTCGAGCGCTTCCTGAACCCCGAGCGCGTCTCGATGCCGGACATCGACATCGACTTCTCCGTGCGCGGCCGCGAGCAGGTCATGCGCTACGTGACGGACAAGTACGGGCGCGAGTCGGTGGCGCAGATCGTGACGTTCGGCAAGATGTTCCCGCGCGCCGCCACGCGCGACGCGGCACGCGTGCTCGGCCACGACTACGGCGCGGGCGACCGGCTCGCGAAGCTCATCCCCGATCCGGTGATGGGCCGCTCGCCGTCGTTCGCGGACTGCCTGAAGGACGGCGAGCCGCTGCGGGTCGCCTACGACGCCGACCCGACGGCGAAGCAGATCATCGACGTCGCTCAGGGCCTCGAGGGGATCGTGCGCAACTCGTCGATCCACGCCGCCGCGGTCGTGATCGCCGACCGGCCGCTGACGGACATCGTGCCGGTCCAGCTCGCCGACGCGAACACGACCGACGAGAACGGGGACCGCGTCTACAAGGTCGTCACGCAGTTCTCGATGAGGCCCGTCGAGGAGCTCGGCCTGCTCAAGATGGACTTCCTGGGCCTGCGCAACCTCGACGTGATCGAGGATGCACTGGACATCATCGAGCGCTCGACCGGCAGCCGGCCGGACATGGCGACGCTGCCGCTGGATGACCCGCCGACGTACGACATGCTCCAGCGCGGGGACTCGATCGGCGTCTTCCAGTTCGAGTCCGAGGGGATGCAGGAGGCGCTGCGCAAGGTCCGCCCGACCGTCTTCGACGACCTCGTGGCGCTGGTCGCGCTCTACCGCCCGGGCGCGATGGAGCAGATCCCGGCGTACGCGCGCGGCAAGCGCGACCCGGACACCGTCTCGATCCCCGACGAGCGCCTGGAGCCGATCATCGGCACCACCTACGGCGTGATCCTCTACCAGGAGCAGGCGATGCAGATCGCCAAGTCCCTGGCGGGCTTCAGCGGCGCCAAGGCGGACGACCTGCGCAAGGCGATCGGCAAGAAGAACCGCGCCGCGATGGCAGAGCTCGAGCCCGAGTTCCGTGCGGGCTGCGCCGCCTCGGGCACCGATCAGAGCCTGATCAACTGGCTCTGGACGACGAACGAGAAGTCGGCCGACTACTCGTTCAACCGCTCGCATGCCGCGTGCTACGCGCTGATCGCCTACCGGACGGCGTGGCTGAAGGCCAACCATCCGGCCGAGTACATGGCCGCGCTGATCTCCTCGGTGATGGACACGAAGGACAAGGTCCCGTTCTTCGCCGCGCGCTGCGAGGACATGGGGATCGACATCCTCCCGCCGGACGTCAACGTCTCCGACCACGAGTTCGTCGTCGACGGCGGCAACATCCGCTTCGGCCTGGACGCCGTCAAGGGCGTCGGCTACCAGGCGGTCGAGGCGATCAAGGGCGCGCGCCAGGCTGACGGCCCGTTCGAGTCGATCTGGGACTTCTGCGCCCGCGTCGACTCGCGCCTGGTGAACAAGCGCGCGATCGAGGCGCTGATCAAGTGCGGCGCGTTCGGCTCGACGGGCGCCAGCCGCAAGGGGATGCTCGAGCTGCTCGAGCAGGCGCAGGGCGCCGGCCAGAAGGCCCAGCTCGACGCGCAGATCGGCCAGGGCTCGATCTTCGACATGGGCGAGCTCGACGGCGGTGGCGGCGCGGGCGGTCCGAGTGCGGCCGCGGCGGCCTTCCAGCCGAGCCACCCGCCGATCCCCGCGGGGGAGTTCGATCAGCGCGAGCTGCTCGCGGTCGAGAAGGAGGCGATCGGCCTCTTCATCTCCACGCACCCGCTCAAGGACGTGCGCGACGCGCTGCGCGTGAAGGTCGACGGGACGCTGGCCGAGCTCTCCGAGCGCCGCGACGGCGAATGGGTGACGGCCGGCGGCATCATCACGCAGGCGAAGAAGATCAAGACGCGCAACGGCGGCTCGATGATGTTCGCCACGCTCGGCGATCTGGAGAGCGAGATCGAGATGCTGCTGTTCGAGAAGGCGCTGACCGAGTACGAGGGCGCGCTCGGCGTCGACGAGATCGTGCTCGTCCGCGGGCGGATCGACCACAAGGACAAGGACAAGACGTCGCTCGTCGTCCAGAGCGTCGAGCGCTTCGCGCCGACGGTCGAGGAGGCCGAGGCGGCGCGCGAGGCGGCCGCGCTGATCCCGCAGGGCCCGCAGCCGCTCTGTCTGCGCATCGACGCGGCGGCGACGGGTGTGCCCGCGACGATCATCGACGACCTCAAGCACGTCCTCGGCAACCACGCGGGGGAGAGCGAGGTCGTGCTCGACATCGCCACTTCGGCGGGCGAGCGGCGCCTGCGCTTCGGCGCGAGCTTCAAGGTCAGCCCGACGCCGAGCCTGCGCGCCGAGCTCGAGGGCATCCTCGGGCCCTCGCCGATCTCGCGCTGAGCGCTCAGGAGGCGCGGGCGGCGCGCGGGCAGCGCGCATAGACGACGAACTGGGCGTTGCGGTGGATCGGCACGAAGCCGGGGGCCGGCACGGCGATCGCCTGCGTGTCGTCGAAGCGGAACTGGCGGCCGAACATGCCATAGGCGGAGTGGTCGAGCAGCCGCAGCCCGCCCGCCAGGTAGATCGCCGCGCCGCCGCGCGCGGCACGGGCGGCCTCCACCGGGTCGCTGCGCGCCGCCACGGCGCCGTTCGGCGCGCCGGTCATCAGCCGCACGTACGGCACGAGCTTGTGGTTGGGAACGCTGATCGGCCCGCAGCGGCGCGCCGCGACGGTCGCGGGCGCGTCGAGCGCCTCGCGCAGCGCGCGCTCCACCCTCACGCGGTAGGCGAACTCGCCGGTGACGCTCGCCGGGTGCAGGTGGGCGACCTGCCAGGCGCCGCCCGCGACGACGAGCACCGCCGCGCCGGCCGCCCAGCGCCTGCGCGCGGCGCCCCCGCGCGGCTGCTCCAGGAAGCCGGTGAAGAGGTAGGCGCAGAACACCATCAGCGGCAGCGCGCCGAAGGCGAGGTAGCGCGGGATCACGGCGAAGCCGGCAGCCGACGTGACGACGAAGCTCGCCAGACCGAGGACGAGCATCGCCAGCGGCACTTCCAGCCGCGCGCGCGGCTGGAAGAAGCGCCACGCCAGCACGATCCCGCCGACACCGCCGGCGAGGATCGGCCACTTGAGGTACTCGATGAGCGCCGACAGCGTCGAGCCGGGGACCTGGACGAGGCCCCGCTGGCGGTCGAACTCCTGGGCGTGATTCGTCGTGAAGGTGAACGAGAACGCCGGGTCGCCCGTGACGATCAGGTCCGTCAGGCCCCACAGGACGATCGGAAGCGCGGCCAGCGCGCCGAGCGCCAGGCGCCGGCGCGGGGTCGCGCGCCAGCCGAGCCAGACGACGTAGGCGATGAGGTAGCCCCAGGCCTCGGGGCGCAGCAGACCTGCGAGGACGAGCAGCGCCAGCACGGGGCCGCCGCGGCGCGGGCGCTCGGCCTCCAGGACCGCGGCCCACACGAGCAGGGCGAGGTAGGGGACGTCGACGAACGAGAACGCCGCGAGGAATGGGAAGTCCAGCCGCGTGAGCAGGATCACCGCGGCGACGAGCCCCGCGAGCGCGCCGAACGTCACCTGGCCGAGGCGGTAGACGGCGGCGACGAGCAGCACGAGCGACGCGACGCCGACGGCCGTGGCGATCCGCGCGGCCTCCCCGTCGCCGAAGGGCGCCAGCAGGATCCCCAGGCCGAGCCAGAGCGGGTGCTCGGTCGGGGCGCGGTAGGCGGAGAACGTCGGCACGACGCCGTGGATCGCCTCCCGGCCCCACAACAGCGACCACGCGGTGTCGAAGGTCGGCTCGACGTGCCAGCGCAGCCACGCGGCGATCCCGGCGAGGGCGACGAGGGCGAGACCGCCGCGCTCCAGCCGACGCCGCGCGCTGTCGGTCATGGCGCCGGGACGCGCAGCAGCACCATCGTCCATGGGAACGGCGTGCGCACCGCGGCCACCGGGGCGTGACGCCCGGCGAGGTCGGTGAACGCGCGTCGCGACCAGTGGTTGACGTGGCCCGGCGGATTGCCGAGCCAGCGCACGTACGCGCCGCGCGCGACGTTCAGCGCCCGCCACACGGGCTCCCGGGGCACCGAGACGAGCACCCAGCGCCGCGCCACCCGCGTCAGCTCGGCGAGCGCCCGCTCCGGCTCGCTCACCTGTTCGAGCAGCTCGACGCCGCTGACGAGCTCGAACGCGCCGTCGCCGAACGGCAGCGCCGTCGCGTCGCCGGCGACGAAGCGCAGGTTCTCCGCGGCACGCGCCCGCCAGATCACGTCCAGCCTGGAGCTCGGGCGATCGAGCCCGACGACCGTGCCGTGCGGGATGCGTCGTGCCCACGTGCCGGTGATCCGCCCCTCCCCGCAGCCCACGTCGAGGATCGAGGAGAGCCCGGCGCCGCCGGCCTGCTCCCACAGGTCGTCGAGCCCGCCCAGGAAGCCGCTGACGAGCCGGCGCTCGACGGGATGCCGCGTGACGTACTTGTCGTAGGCGTTCCCGGCGTACGGTGCGAGAGAGGCGCGCGGCGGCATGCGGGCGGGGATGCTGGCAGGATCATCACCGCGATGGCGGGCTTCCTCCTCATCGGCGGCGCGGGCTTCATCGGCTCGCACCTCACGCACCGTCTGATCGACGACGGGCACGACGTGTCGGTGGTCGACGACCGCCGGCGCTACAGCGAGGCCGCGATCGCGGGCCACGACGCGGTCCGCGCGTGGCGCGAGGCGCACCTGCTGCGCGGCGCGCGGGTGCACGACGTGACGGCGGGCGACGGAGGGGCGCTGCACGACATCGTGGCGGCGGAGCGGCCCGACGTCGTGGTCCAGCTCGCCAACCTGCCGCTTGCGACCGTCGCGCGCGACGACCCGGCCCATGCCCGTGCCAGCATCGTCGACGCGACCGCCGGGGTGCTCGACGCCGTCGCCGCGGGCGGGGGGGTGCGCCGCTTCACGTACGTGTCGTCGAGCATGGTCTACGGCGACTTCGCCCGCGACCCGATGCCCGAGGACGGCCCGTGCCGCCCGCGCGAGGCCTACGGGCGGCTGAAGCTCGAGGCCGAGCGCCTCGTGCGCCGGCGGGCGAGGGCGCTCGGCCTCGAGGCGACGGTCGTGCGGCCCTCGGCCGTCTACGGCCCGGGCGACGCGCACGGGCGCTTCATCCAGCGGCTCGCGGGGGCGGCGCGCGACGGGCACACGCTCGTGCTCACCGGCGGAGGCCTCACGCGCCTGGACTTCACCGCCGTCGCCGACCTCGCAGCAGGCATCGCGGCGGCCTCGACCAAGTCCGCCGGTGCAGGCGGGACCTTCAACCTCTCGCGCGGCGAGGCGCGCTCGCTCGCCGAGGCCGTCGACATCGCCCGCGGCTGCGGCTACAACGTCGACGTCCGGATCGAGCCCGCGGCCGATGCGCTGCGCCCGCGCCGCGGCAGCCTCGACGTCACCCGGGCGCGAGCACTGCTCGGCTACGACCCGGTGACGTCGCTGGAGGAGGGCCTCGCCGCCCACCTGGCCGGCGTCGCGGGCTCCGCCGCGGTTCCCGCGTGAGCCCCGCGGAGATCCCGTTCTTCGCGGGCGCCCGCGAGATGGCCGCCCACGGCGACGGCTATCTCGCCGCGATCGGGGCGGCGCTCGTCTCCGGGCGGGCGCTGCAGGGCCCGCAGGTCGCAGAGCTCGAGGCGCGCCTGGCGGGCGCGTGCGGCCGGGCGCACGCGGTCACCGTCGGCTCCGGCACCGATGCCCTGTTCTTCGCGCTGGCCGCGCACGGCATCGGGCCCGGGGACGAGGTCCTCGTCCCGGCCTTCTCGTTCATCGCGACGGCGTCGTGCATCGTGCGCGCCGGCGCGCGTCCCGTGTTCGTCGACGTGGACGATGCCGGGCTGCTCGACCTGGAGTCTGCAGCCGCAGCCTGCGGCACGCGTGCCCGCGCCCTCATCGCCGTCCAGCTGTACGGTCAGATGCTCGATCCCGCGGCGCTGGAGGCATTCGCCCGCGAGCGTGAGCTGGTCCTCGTCGAGGACGCCGCGCAGGCGTTCGGCGCGGCGACCGGGAAGCGGCGGGCCGGCTCGGTGGGCCGCGTCTCGTGTCTGAGCTTCGACCCGACCAAGACGGTCTCGGCGCCGGGCAGCGGGGGCGCCGTGCTCTGCGACGACGACGCGCTCGCCGAGCGCCTGCGGCGCCTGCGCTGGCACGGGCGCGACGCGGCCGGCGCATTCGCCGAGCTCGGGTACAACTCCCAGCTCCCGACGGCCGCGGCGGCCGTCCTGCTGCGCAAGCTCGAGCTCGATGCGGAGTGGACGCGCCGCAGGCGGGAGGTCGCCGCCCACTACGACGCCGCGCTCGACGGCACCCCGGCGCGGGCGGTCGGCGTCCTTCCCGGCCGCAGCCACGTCTTCCACAAGTACGTGCTGCGGGTCCCGGCCGCTGCGCGCGAGGGGGTGCGGGCGGCGCTCGCCGCGCAGGGCGTGACGACGCTCGTGCACTACGCGGTGCCGCTGCCGCGCCAGCCGCTGTTCGGTGCCGACGGCGCGGCCGCCGCGGTGCCGGGCGCCGAGACCCTCGCCGGCGAGGTCCTGTCGCTCCCGATCCACGCGTTCCTGGCCGACGACGAGGTCGCCCGCGTGACGACGGCGCTGCGCTCGGCGCTCGCGCGCGCCTGACCGCGTGTGGCCCGCCGGGCGGGTCGTCTTGCTACGGTCCCCTTCGGCCCCTCGCCCTACCGCTGGACCGGGGGCGGGGGGCCGCTATGTTCGCGCCTTGAGGCCCTCTTCACGCAGGCGCTCGCACAGCGCCAGTTCCTCGCGCGTCGGCCCGGAGCGGTCGGGCCCCGGCGTCTCCAGCACGCACGGCAGCGCATCGAAGCGCGGCTCGGAGAGGAAGGCCCGGCACCCGCCGAGGCCGAGCTCGCCGTCCCCGATGTTCGCATGGCGGTCACGGTTGGAGCCCAGCGGCGTCTGGCTGTCGTTCAGGTGCAGCGAGCCGATCCGGCCCGTGCCGACCGCCCGTTCGCACGCGTCCACTGCCGCGCTGAGCGCCTGCGGCGTGCGGATCTCGATGCCGGAGGCCAGCATGTGGCAGGAGTCCAGGCAGACGCCGAGGCGCTCGTCGCCGCCGGCCGCCTCGATCAGCGCGCCGAGCTCCGCGAACGAGCGCCCGAGCGTCCCGCCGGCGCCGGCGGTGTTCTCCAGGTGCAGTGGGCAGCCCTCGGACTCCGCCAGCGCCTCGCGGAGGACCTCGCCGGCGCGCGCGATCGCCTCGCCGACGTCGCCGGTCTTCGCCGATCCGGGATGCAGGACGACCGCGTGCGCGCCCAGCGCCGCGCCCGCCCGCAGCGAGGCGACCAGCGAGATCAGCGTCTTCTCGCGGATCTGCGCATCGTCGCTCGCGGCGTTCAGCAGGTACACGGCGTGGATCAGCAGGGCGTCGACCGGGCCGCCCGCCATCGCCGCGGCGAACGCCGCGACCTGCTCGTCGCTGTAGACGGTCGGCTTCCAGGCCCGCGGGTTCTGGTTGAAGATCTGGATCGCGCGCGCGCCGAGGTCCTCACCGCGGCCCACGGCCTTGGCCGGGCCGCCGGCCGGAGAGACGTGGGCGCCGATCAGCATGGGCGCGCGGACGGGTCGTGTCGGGGCATTCCCTAGATTCCTATCGACATGCGCGTCCGCTTTGCACCCAGCCCCACCGGGCAGCTCCACATCGGGGGCGCGCGCACCGCGCTCTACAACTGGCTGCTGGCGCGCGGGTCGGGCGGCACGCTGGTCCTGCGCATCGAGGACACCGACCGCGAGCGATCCACGCCGGAGAACGTCGAACACATCCTCGACGCGCTGGGCTGGCTGGGCCTGGACTTCGACGAGGGCCCGATCTTCCAGACCGCCGGGGAGGGGCGCCATCGCGCCGTCGTGCAGCGCCTGCTCGACGAGGACCGCGCCTACCGCTCGAGCGCGACCGGCGACGACGTCAGGGCCTACAAGGCCATCCACGGCGACGACCGCGGCTTCCGCGGCGAGCCGGAGGCCCAGGGGGCCGTGCGCCTGCGCATCCCCGACGAGGGCGAGACCGTCATCCGCGACGTCATCCGCGGCGACACGGTCTTCCGCCACGTCCACCTCGACGATCCGGTGATCGCGCGCGCCGACGGCAGCCCGCTCTACAACCTCGCGGTCGCGGTCGACGACCTCGACGCCGGCATCACCCACGTCGTGCGCGGCGAGGACCACATCTCCAACACGCCCAAGCAGGTCCTCGTGCTCGAGGCGCTCGGCGAGCGGGCCCCGCTGTACGCGCACCTGCCGCTGCTGCACGGCCCCGATGGCAAGAAGCTCTCCAAGCGCCACGGGGCCGCCTCGGTGCAGGACCTGCGCGCCGCCGGCTACCTGCCCGAGGCGATCCGCAACTACCTCGCGCTGCTCGGGTGGGGCGACGCCGACGACGAGACGATCATCCCGACCGACGAGCTGGTCCGGCGCTTCGCGCTCGAGCGCGTCTCGAAGAACCCGGCGCGCTTCGACGAGCAGAAGCTGCGCTGGATGAACGGCCGCTACCTGCGCGAGCTGGGGACCGACGAGCTCACCGCGCGCCTGGAGGCCTTCACCGGCCGCGCCGGGCTGCGCGACGCGGTCGCGATCAGCGAGGAGAAGATCCAGACGCTCGCCGACTTCTGGCCGCTCGCGGGGTTCCTGTTCGACGGTCCCGCCGAGGACCCCAAGGCGCGCGCGACGTGGCTCGGGGAGGACGGGCGCGCCACGCTCGCCGCCGTGCACGAGGCGCTCGGCGCGGTCCAGGACTGGAACGTGCCGAGCCTCGACGCCGCGCTGCACCGCGTCATCACCGCGCGCGAGGCCAAGCCGCGCGACGTCTTCCAGCCGATCCGCGTCGCGCTGGCGGGCACCGCGGTGTCCCCGGGCATCTTCGAGACGCTCGAGGTCCTCGGCCGCGACGAGGCCCTGCGGCGCATCGAGACGGCCCTGCAGCCCGCCTAGCGCGCCGCTCGCGCCGGCTCCCGGGAAGAGGTTTGGGCGCAATCGCTCAAACTCTCGTCCAGGCGTGCCGATAGGGGGAGGGTCGCCCACCCACGGGCGGTATCGCTTCCCCACTTCCCCAACGGAACGACGAGATGACGCCTCCTGAACCCGCCACCGCTCTGCGGGTCGCCGATGACGCGGCCGCGGCCGATGCCGCCGATGCGCAGCGCCGCCACAACGAGGGCCACGGCCGGCGCCTGACCGCCGCCTTCGAGGCGCTCGAAGGCTTCCCCGCGCTGGCGGAATCGCGCGACCGCGTCCTGCGCCTGGTCACCGACGAGCGCTCCAACACGGGCGAGATCGTCGCCGCCGTCGAGGGCGACGTGGCGCTCGTCATCGCCGTCCTGCGCCTGGCCAACCAGGCCGAGGGCCGCAGCCGCGGCCGCGTGGAGTCGATCGTCGCCTCCACGGAGATCCTCTCGCCCGAGGCCGTGCAGTCGATCGCCGCGCGCGCCCGAACCTTCGACTTCTTCGAGCGCTCGTCGGTCTGGGACGCCGCCCCCGAGCGCTTCCGCCTGCACGGCGTCGCCACGCAGCGCGCCGCCGAGCGCCTCGCGCAGGAGGCCGGCTACGAGGAGCGCGACCGCCTGATGGTCACCGCGTTGCTGCACGACATCGGCAAGCTCGTCCTGATGCACGCCTACCCGGGCTACCCGCAGCAGGTCCACCAGGGCGCCCGCACGCCGGAGGAGCGCATCCACAAGGAGCGCCGCGAGCTCGGCGTCGACCACGCGCTGGTCGGCGGGGTCCTCGCACGCCGCTGGGGCCTGCCGAAGAGCATCGCCTCGGTGATCGAGCGCCACCACGCCGAGGACGCGACCGGCGAGACGGCCTTCGTCCGCCTCGCGGACATGCTCGCGCACTACGCCCAGGGCGGCGCGGTGTCGCCGACCGAGCTGCTGCGCTGCGCGCGCGCCATCGGCCTCGGGGCCGAGGAGCTGCGCTCGGTGATGTACGACCTGCCGTTCCCGTCGACCGGGCGCGTGCGCCAGGTCGATCCGTGTCCGCTGTCCGGGCGCGAGGTCGAGGTGCTCAAGCGCCTCGCCGAGGGCAAGGTCTACAAGCAGATCGCCCACGAGCTCGAGCTCTCCACGAGCACCGTCCGCACCCACCTGCACAACATCTACGGCAAGCTCGGTGCCGTCGACCGCGCCCAGGCGGTCCTGATCGCCACCGAGCGCGGCTGGCTGTAGGCCGGCCGCCGGGACGGCCCCGACCACCGTCTCGGCGCCACTCCGAACCGTCCCGGCGGCCGGGTGTCTATGCCCTACCGGCTGCGGGCCGGGTCGCTCGACGGCGCCAGATCGCGTACGCGATCGCGACGCCTGCGGCGTCGATGAGCACGTCGCGGGGGGTGCCCTCGCGACCGTGCACGAACGTCTGGTGGAACTCGTCGGTCATCGCGTAGCCGATGGCGATCGCGGCGGCCCCGCCCGGGTGGCGGTGCCCCAGGGCGCGGTGCCAGAGGAACCACAGCAGGCCGTACTCGCCCATGTGCACGATCTTGCGCCCGACGAGGTCGACGGTGCCGAGTCCGGAGTTGAGGTCCGGCTGTGCGCTGAGCGCGTAGATCACGCCCATCAGGACGATCGGCGGGGCAAAGCGCGTGAACAGGCGCGCGCGGGCGTCGGGACGTGCCATAGGATCGGGGACGAGGGTAGAGCCAGGCGATGATCTCGATCACGACGAAGTCCCCGTATGCGCTGCAGGCGCTGACCGAACTCGGCCGCGCCGGCGAGGCGCCCGTGCCGATCGGAGAGCTCGCCAGGCGGCGCGGCATCCCGGTGCAGTTCCTCGAGCAGCTGTTCGCCACGTTGCGCCGAGCCGGGGTCCTGAACTCCCAGCGCGGCGTCAAGGGCGGGTACTCGTTCGCCCGCGATCCGGCGACCATCACGGTGCTGGAGATCGTCGAGCTGCTCGACGGCCCGCTCGGCCGCGACAGCGAGGGCATCTTCGCCGAGGCGGCCGCTGCAGCACGCGACGTGCTCCGGAAGGCGACGATCGCCGACGTCGTCGAACGCGAGGCCGCGGACGCCGGCCAGGCGATGTACTACATCTAGCGCGATTCGCCGGAGGTGCGCGGAGGTGGGTTCGCCGTCGTGACGTTGCCGCCGCCCGCGTGTGCCGACCGAGCGCACGGACGTTTCTGACCGTCTGGTCAGGAAGGAGTATTGTTGCGACAAATCAGCTGGCCGGGGGCAGTGCACCGGAGGGCGGTCGGGTGCCGGGGGGCGCCCGGTCGCTCGCGCTGGTGGGTGGCAAGGAACGCCGCGACGGAGTCCAATCCGTCGCGGCGTTCGCCGTTCGTGGGCGCCCACGCCCTCGAAGCGGGCCTGGAACCGACGACCGCCCCGCATCGCCGCCGGGGCCGTCGCTCGACTGCGCGAGCTTGAGGCGGCCCGGGCGGCGGCCCCCCGAAACCCGCCGCCCAAGGCCTCGCGGCAAGCGTATGACCGGCGCTCGGCCTGACGCAACCATCAGGACGTGCCAGCGGCCCCAGCTCGGACAGTCGGGGGGATCTGGACGAGGGGGCCGCCGGCAGAGCGAACCTACAGACGGGCCGATCGTCCGTCGGGCTGCGCCCGAACGCAGGCCAGGGCGGAGGACGCCGACCCGGGCATGCCCGCAGGATGCAGGCGTCCTGCGGCTAGTGTGCTCCTGTGATGGCGACCCCGACCGGCACGCGGCTGGTGTTTTCCGACGGCGAATGGCTCACCAGCGAGCTGCCGCTCGACGAGGTGGCGTCGTTCATGGAGGCCGCCCGCCTGATCCCCGCACTGCGCAACGGCAAGCGCGTCCTCGTCAATCCGGCGCACGTCGTCTCCGCCGAGGAGTGGGCGACCCCGGCGACCGCACCGGCGGCGAGGTAGCGCCGGCCGCCGTGCGCAGCTGGATCCTGCCCAGCATCTTCGGCGTCTCGTGGATCGAGTGGCTCGGCCTGCCGGTTCCCGGCGAGGCCGCGCTGGTCAGCGCCGGCGTGGTCGAGGGCCGGCACGCCGCCGGGGTCCTGCTCGTGATCGCCACCGCCGCGCTCGCCGCCGCCAGCGCCGGGATGGTGAGCTACTGGATCGGCGCGCGGCTGGGCCGCGACCTCGTCGTGCGCCCCGGACGCGGCCTGGCGTGGCGCGAGCGCCAGCTCGGGCGCGGTGAGCGCTTCTATGCGCGCTACGGGCGCCTCGCCGTGTTCGTCACGCCGGGCTGGCTGTCGGGGGTCAGCGCCATGCACTGGCGCACGTTCGTGCTCTTCAACGCGATCGCCGCGGTGCTGTGGGCGGCCTCGTACGCCGGGCTCGCCGCACTGCTCGGCCCGACCGTCGAGGAGGCCGCGGGCGACTGGTCGTTCCTCGCGCTGGGCGTCGTCGCCCTCCTGATCCTCGGCTCGGTGCTCTGGCGCCGCCGCGCGCGCGTCCCCGGCGCTGCGGCAGACCACGGTTGATGGCGCGCCGGCGGGGCGCGAGGCTGTGCCCATGAGCACCAAGCCGCAGGACGCATCCTTCGCCATCGTCGCCGTCTACGACGGCACCGCCGCGGCCCGCCTGGACTACGAGGCGCTCGAGGAGCTGGCGACGAGCCACGACGTGCACGTGCACGACGTGGCGATCGTCGAGCACCGCGACGGCGACGTCTCGATCGTCCGCCGCGACGAGCGCTCGGCGGCACACGGGATCGAGGGCGGCGTGATCGTCGGCGCCCTGCTCGGCATCCTCTTCCCGCCGGCGCTGGTCGGCCTGCTCGTCGGCGCGGCCGCGGGCGCCGGCATCGGCGGCGTCATCGGCCACCTGTGGCGCGGCTTCTCGCGCGGCGACCTCAAGGACCTCGGTGAGGCCGTCGAGGACGGGCACAGCGCGCTGGTCGTGATCGGCACGGCGGCGCAGCTCGACGCCGTGGAGTCCTCGCTCTCGCGCGCGACGCGCGTGGTCCGCAAGGACCTCGACGCGGACATCGAAGACCTGCGCGCAGCCGCCGCGGGCGACGAGCCGGAGCCGCCGGCCGCCACGTAGTCTCCGCGGGCGGGATCCGGGGCGGCCGCTAGGCTCGTCCCTGAATGGGCCGAATCCCGATCAACATTGCCGACCTCGTCGGCGGCACGCCGATGGTCCGGCTCACGCGGCTGCTCGGCGACGACGCCGCCGAGGACGTCGAGCTCTACGGCAAGCTCGAGGCGCTGAACCCGGGCGGCTCGGTGAAGGACCGCATCGGCGTCGCGATGATCGCCGCCGCAGAGCGCGACGGCCTCATCGAGCCGGGCCGCACGACGATCGTCGAGGCGACCTCCGGGAACACCGGGATCGCGCTGGCGTTCGTCTGCGCGGCCAGGGGCTATGCGCTGCGGATCTTCCTGCCCCAGGGGATGAGCCGCGAGCGCGAGGCGCTGCTGCGCCTCTACGGCGCCTCCGTCGAGGTCGTCGAATCGCTCGGCGGGATGAACGAGGCCGTCGGGGCGGCGCGCACGCTCGCCCGTGAGGCGGACGTCTTCCTGCCCGACCAGTTCTCCAATCCGGCCAACCCCGAGGCGCATCGCACGGGCACCGGGCCGGAGATCCTCGCGGCGCTGGACCGCAAGGTCGACGTGCTGGTCGCCGGGGTGGGGACGGGGGGCACGATCACCGGCGCCGGTGAGGCGATCAAGGCCGCCAATCCGAAGGCGCTCGTCGTCGCCGTCGAGCCCGCCTCGTCCGCCGTGCTCTCGGGTCGCCCCCCGGGCCCGCACCGCATCCAGGGCATCGGGGCGGGCTTCGTCCCCCCGGTGCTCAACCGCGCGATCCTCGACGAGGTCATCCCGATCAGCGACGAGGACGCGATCGCGACCGCGCGCCGGGCCGCCGCGGTCGAGGGCGTCATGGCCGGGCTGTCGTGCGGCGCGGCGCTCGCCGGCGCCATCCAGGTGGCCCGCCGCCCGGAGTCGCGCGGCAGGCGGATCGCCGTCGTGCTGCCGGACTCCGGCGAGCGTTACATCTCCGCGCCGTTCTTCGCCCCGCCGGGCTGACCGCCCGGCGGGCCGCCGCTGGACCGTTCGGCGGAGGACCGGTCGCCCACTTCGACCAACTGGCACTCGCATTCCGCCGCCGGGTGCTGTGTGATGCGCACATGTCCGTCGAACCCCGTGTCGCAGAGGAGATCATCCTCGAAACCCACGATCGCGAGACCGCTGCTGCGGCAGAGGAGAAATCGAAGCTCCAGAAGCACTTCGGGCGCTTCGACATGCTGTTCTTCCTCATCTGCACGCTGGTGGGGCTGGACACGCTCGGGGTCGTGGCGAACGCGGGCCCGGAGGGCCTGACCTGGCTGCTGTTCCTCGCGGCCTTCTTCTTCATCCCCTACGCGCTGCTGACGTCCGAGCTCGGCTCGACGTTCACCGAGGAGGGCGGCAGCTACATCTGGACCCGCCTGGCGTTCGGGCGCTTCGTGGCATGCGTGAACGCCGTGCTCTACTGGCTCTCCAACCCGGTCTGGATGGGCGGACTGCTGTGCATCACCGCCGTCACGACGTGGAACGTCTTCTTCGGGGACCTCGGCGAGGTCGGCAAGTACCTCTTCTCCCTCGCCTTCATCTGGATCGGCGTCTGGGCGGCGATCCTCTCGTTCGGCATCGGCAAGTGGATCCCGACGCTCGGCGCCTGGATGCGCGTGCTGCTGCTCGGGTTCTTCACGTTCAGCGTGATCCTGTACGCCTTCAAGCACGGGCTCAACGCCCCGAAGGCGACGAAGTTCAAGCCGAGCTACACGCTGTTCATCGCGCTGGTGCCGGTGCTGTTCTTCAACTTCGTCGGCTTCGAGCTCCCGAGCGCGGCGGGCGACGAGATGAAGGATCCCCAGAAGGACGTGCCGTTCACGGTGATTCGCTCGGCGTTCGCCTCCGTGCTGCTCTACGGCGTCCCGATCGCCGCGATCCTGTTCGTGCTGCCGGCCGACCGGATCACGGGCCTGAGCGGGTTCATCGACACGATGCAGACCGTGTTCACCGTCTACGGCGGTGAGGTCACGAAGACCGGGGCGACCCTCACGGGGGCCGGCAAGGTGCTGGGGGACATCGCGGCGCTGGGGTTCATCCTCGTGCTGCTCTCCAGCGGCACGACGTGGATCATGGGCTCGGACCGCTCACAGGCTGTCGCCGGCTACGACGGGGCCGGCCCGCGCGCCCTGGGCACGTTCTCGAAGAAGTTCGGGACGCCGATCGTCGTCAACTTCCTGAGCGGCGCGGTCGCGACGATCGTGATGATCCTCGCCTTCCAGCTCTCGGGCGGCAGCGCCGACAAGTACTTCAACGCCGTGCTGAACGTCGTCCTGCTGTTCACCACGATCTCCTACATCGTGATCTTCCCGGCGCTGATCAAGCTGCGCTACAGCCACGGGCACGTCAAGCGGCCCTACAAGGTGCCGTTCGGCATGACCGGGGTCTGGATCGTCGGCATCCTGACGACGTTCTGGGCGGTGCTCGCCTCGGCGGTCGGCCTCTTCCCCGGTCTGGGCGACGGGCAGTTGCTGAACGACAGCGCGCTGCCGGACGGCTTCACCCGCGGGACGTTCGAGCTGGTCTGCTTCATCCCGCTGGTGATCACGCTGCTGGTTGGGGTGCTGTTCTACGTGATGGGCGCCAAGACCAGGCGCGAGCTCTCCGACGCTCCGCCGCCGTTCATCCCGCCCGAGATCGCGATCGATCCCGGGCCCGCCTGATCAGGCGTCGCGGCCGGGCCCGGGAAGCACGTCCCGGGCCCAGTCGCGCGTCTTCCACGCCGGCACCGGCGTCTCGTCCCCGGGCGCGGGAACGAAGCGTGAGCGCTCCTCGAAGCGGTAGCGATGGATGTAGCGCGGGCAGTTGGGGAAGACCTCGGTGGCGCGGACGCGGACCACGAACTGCGCCTCGGAGTACTGCTCCACCAGCGGGTCCTCCCAGTCGATGCTCGCGGTGCCGTTGAGGCGCATCCGGGTCTGGCCCTCGAAGTCGATGAACAGCATCCCGACGCGGGGGTGGGCGAGGACGTTCCCCATCGAGAGGTACATCCCGTTGCCGTCGTAGCAGGGGAAGGCGAGCGTGCGCTCGTCGAGCACCCGTACGAACCCGGGGTCGCCGCCCTTGTAGGAGCACTGCGGCCGGCCGTCGGCGTCGCAGGTGGCCAGGAAGAACATGTCGCGCTGCGCGATGAAGGCGGCGTCCTCCTCGTCGATCACCTGCCGCACCTTGCGCTCGCTGATGCGATCGGCGAGCCGGCGTGTGTCGAAGCGATCCTGGATCGCGCGCTGCGCATCGTGGTAGTCCATGGCCATGTGGCGAGTATCCGCCGCGCGGGCCCGTGCGTGGGAAAACGTCAGTAGAAGACGCAGCGGCAGCGGTGGCGCGGACGCGCCTTGTAGGCGGGGTCCTGCCCGCGGGTCCAGAGCCGGTGGTCGAGGTCGCGCTCGCTGATGCCCAGCCGCTGCGCGATCTCGCGGCAGGCGTGCACCGCGCACGCGCGGATCTCGCGCTCCTGGCCGCCGAAGCGCAGCGGGCCCCCGGCGTCGATCACGGCGGCGAGGCCGTCGTCGTAGACGAGGACGCCGTCGCAGCGCAGGACGTGGGGGACCAGGTTGTCGGCGAAGATCGTCAGGTCGTCGGTGTCGTGGAACGTCGCGACGCCGGCCAGTGCGAGGTTCGAGGGCACGATCTGCGCGCGCTTCCAGAAGCCGCGGTCGTCGAACATCGCCATCCCGCCGGCGAGGTCGCGCGCCAGGCGCGCGGCCGAGCCGCGCGCCGCCGCGACGACGTCGTGCGGCTCGCGCTCGCCGAGGAAGCGGCCGAGGCCGCGCAGCGCCTGGGCGAACAGCGCCATCAGCTCGTGGTCGCGCGGCTGGCCCAGCGTGTCGGCGATCTCCTCCGTGCGCATCACGCGCAGCTCGGCGTTCGTCCACGGGCCCGCGGCGCGGAAGCGGTCGGCGAGGCCCCAGGCGACGGTGAAGTACCCCGACACGGCGCTGCCGTCGCTCGCGGTGCGCTTGCGCAGCGTCGGGAACCAGCCCGAGCCGAAGTTGATCGTGTCGAGCGTCAGGAAGTAGGCCGCGACCTCCTCGGGCGGGGCGTCGAGATGGTGGCGCTCACGGTCCAGGACGGGCGCGAGCCCCGGCTCGATGCGCCCGAGGGCGTCGAGGTCGATCGCGACCGAGCGGGCGCTGCGGGCGATCTCCGCGCAGCGCGCGCGAACCTCGTCGGGCAGGGTCGGCACGCCGCCGAGCGTAACGGCCGCTCGCGGGCCTATCCTCGATCGCGATGCCGCAGACCAGCGCCGACGAGCGCATCGAGCACCTGCTCGCGGGGCTGAACGAGCCCCAGCGCGCCGCCGTGACCCATCCCGGCGGGCCGCTGCTCGTCCTCGCGGGCGCGGGCTCGGGGAAGACGCGCGTGCTCACCCACCGCGTCGCCTGGCTCGTGCAGACCGAGCGCGCGCGGCCGGGGGAGATCCTCGCGATCACGTTCACCAACAAGGCCGCACAGGAGATGCGCGAGCGCGTCGAGCTGCTGCTCGGCCACAGCACCCGCGGCATGTGGGTCCTCACCTTCCACAGCTCGTGCGCGCGCATCCTGCGCTCGGAGGCCGAGCGGCTGGGCTACACGCGCCAGTACACGATCTACGACCAGGCCGACAGCCGCCGGCTCGTCAAGCAGTGCCTCGACCAGCTCGGAATCGACACCAAGCGCTTCACCCCCGGCGCGATCCAGCACCAGATCTCCGACGCGAAGAACCACCTGCGCGACGCGGCCGCCTACCGCCAGCTCACGGGCTCGTACTTCGAGCAGACGGTCGCCGACGTCTACGAGCTCTACGAGCAGGAGCTCCACCGCATGAACGCGATGGACTTCGACGACCTGCTCGGGCGCACGGTCGACGTCCTCGAGCTCTTCCCGGAGGTCCGCGCCCGCTACGCCGCCACGTTCCGCCATGTGCTCGTCGACGAGTACCAGGACACGAACCACGCCCAGTACCGCCTGCTCCAGCTGCTGAGCCCCGGGGAGAGCCCCGAGCTCATGGTCGTCGGCGACGATGCGCAATCGATCTACGGCTTCCGCGGCGCCGACATCCGCAACATCCTCGACTTCCAGCACGACTTCGGGGGGGCGGGCCGGGTTACGACCGTCAAGCTGGAGCAGAACTACCGCTCGACGCAGACGATCCTCAGCGCGGCGAACGCCGTCATCGCGCACAACCGCGACCAGATGCCCAAGCACCTGTGGACGGACCTCGGGCAGGGCGACCAGATCGTCGTGCGCGAGGTCGACGACGAGCATGCCGAGGCGCGGTTCGTCGCCGGCGAGATCGAGCGGCTCGTCGACGAGGGCCTCTCGCGCTCGGAGATCGCGGTCTTCTACCGGATGAACGCGCAGTCACGGGTGCTCGAGGACACGCTCGTGCGGCGCGAGATCGCCTACCAGGTCATCGGTGGGACGAAGTTCTACGAGCGCGCCGAGATCAAGGACGCGCTCGCCTACCTGACGCTGCTCGCCAACCCGCAGGACGCCGTGAGCTTCCAGCGCGTGGCCAACACGCCGCGGCGCGGCATCGGGCAGACGTCGCTCTCGCGCGTGCTCACCCACGCCCAGACGATGGGGATCACGATCTGGGAGGCGGCGGCGACGCCCGCGGCCGTCCCGGGGCTGGGGGCCGCCGCGATCAAGGCGCTCGGGCGCTTCATGGCGACGATGGAGTCGCTGCGCCTGCGCGTCGAGGAGCGCGTCCCGGTCGGCGACCTGCTCGAGGCCGTCATCCACGAGAGCGGCTACCACGACTGGCTCGAGGCGGAGCGCACGATCGAGGCGCAGGGTCGCCTCGAGAACCTCGAGGCGCTCGTCGAGGCCGGCCGGGAGTTCGATGCCGCCAACGCCGCCGAGGACGATCGCCTCGACCTCTTCCTGCAGGAGGTCTCGCTCGTCGCCGATGCCGACACGCGCCGCGACGACGAGGGCCTCGTGACGCTGATGACGCTCCACAACGCCAAGGGCCTGGAGTATCCCGTCGTCTTCATGATCGGCTGCGAGGAGGGCCTCTTCCCGCACTCGCGCTCGATCGACGAGGGGACGCTCGAGGAGGAGCGGCGCCTGTGCTACGTCGGGATCACCCGCGCGATGCGCAACCTCTACCTCACGCACGCGCGCCGGCGGGCCGTGTTCGGCTCGACGACGTACGGCCTGCCGAGCCGGTTCCTGGGTGAGCTGCCGCCGGAGCTGCTCGATCGCGAGGGCAGCGTGAGCGGGTGGGCGGCGGCGCGCGAGGCGACGGCGCTCGCCGGGGCGCGCCCGCGTGCGCTCTCGTGGTCCTCGGACGCGGGCGCGGAGGGCGGGGCCGGCGCGGGGTACCGCCTCGGCGACGACGTCGTGCACGCCGCCTTCGGCGAGGGCGTCGTCACGGGCGTCGAGCCCGGCGGCATCGTCGTGGTGCGCTTCGCGAGCGACGGCTCCGAACGCAAGCTCATGGCCGAGTACGCGCCGATCAGCAAGCGCTAGGTTTTCGCGTCCATGAGCGCACGGATCATCGACGGGAAGGCCGTCGCGGCGCGGGTGCGCGCGGAGGTCGCGCGCGACGTCGCCGCCTTCACCGCGGCGCATGGGCGCGCGCCGGGCCTCGCGACGGTGCTCGTCGGGGGCGATCCGGCGAGCGCGGTCTACGTCGGCGGCAAGCAGAAGGCCTCCGCGGAGGTCGGCATCCAGGGCTTCGACCACCGCCTCCCGCAGGACGCCTCGCGTGAGGAGGTCGTCGCGCTGATCGAGGCGCTCAACGCCGATCCGCAGGTCAGCGGCATCCTCTGCCAGCTCCCGGTGCCGGCCCACCTCGACGGCGTCGAGCTGACCGGGCTGGTCGACCCGGGGAAGGACGTCGACGGCCTCACGCCACTCAGCGCCGGGATGCTCGCCCTCGGCCGCGCGGGCCTGCGGCCCTGCACGCCGGAGGGCGTGATGCTGCTGCTCGATGACGCGGGCGCCACACTCGAAGGCGCCGAGGCCGTCGTCGTCGGGCGCTCGAACCTCTTCGGAAAGCCGATGGCGCAGCTGCTGCTGGGCGCGAACGCCACGGTGACGACGTGCCACTCGCGCACGAGCGATCTGCCGGCGGTCTGCCGCCGCGCCGACGTGCTGATCGTCGCGGTCGGCCGCGCGCGCATGGTCGGCGCCGACTGGGTCAAGCCGGGCGCGATCGTGATCGACGTGGGGATGAACCGCGTCGACGGCGTGCTCTGCGGCGACGTCGAGTTCGACGCCGTCGCGCCGGTCGCGAGCGCGATCACGCCGGTCCCGGGCGGCGTGGGGCCGATGACGATCGCGTGCCTGCTGCGCAACACGCTGAAGGCTGCGCGGATGGCCGCGGGGGAGGGGGCGTGACGCTGCGCCGTCTCAAGGCGGCCGAGTGGACGGCGCTCGTCGGCGCCGTCGGCCTGCTCGTGACGCTGTTCCTGAACTGGTACCGCGTCGGGCGCCGCGCGCACGCCACCGGGTGGGACACGCTCGGCTGGCTCACGCTCACGCTGCTGGTGCTCGCGATCGTCGCGGCGCTCGCCCTGACGGTCGCGCTCGTCGTCAGCGCGGTCGACGCGTTCAACACGCCGCCCGGCGTCGTGCTCGCCGCGGCCGGCCTCCCGGCGCTCGCGGTGCTGCTCGTCGACCTGCTCACCGCGCCATGGCCCTCCGCCGGCCTTGCGCCGGCCGGGTGGGCGGGCGCCGTGTTCGCGGTCGTGCTGGTCGCCGGCGGCATGGCGTCGATCGTCGACGAGCGCACGACCGGGTTCGGCCGGCGCTACGCGGCGCCGGCGCCGCGGCCCGCACCGCCCGCGAGCTGACCCCTCCTTATCCTCCCGGACATGCTCGAGCGCTCAGAGGTCCTCCACGTCGCGCGCCTGGCGCGACTGCGTCTCGACGACGACGAGGTCGACCGCATGGCGGGCGAGCTCTCCTCGATCCTCGACCACATCGCCGCGATCGCGGCGCTGGACCTGGACGACGTGCCGCCGACCTCGCACGTCGTCGAGGTCGAGAGCGCCCTGCGCGCCGACGAGCCCGGGCCGTGCCTGGACCGGGACGTCGCGCTCGCCCAGGCGCCCGCCGTGCAGGACGGCGGCTTCCTCGTCCCCAGCCCGCAGGCCGGCTGACGCGCCGTGGACGTCAACGAGATCATCGAGCTCAGCGCCGCCGCGGCGATCGCCGCCATCGAGCGGGGCGACCTCGACGCGGCCGAGCTGTTCTCGGCCTACCGGCTGCGCGCCGAGGCGGATGAGCTCAACGCCTTCACCTGGGTCGCCGAGCACCTGCCCGCCGACATGCACGCGGACGGCCCGCTGCGCGGCGTCCCGCTCGCGGTCAAGGACCTCTTCTGCACCGCGGGGATCCCCAGCCAGTCGGGCTCGAAGATCCTCGAGGGCTACCTGCCGCCATACACGGCGACGTCGGTGGCGCGCCTGCAGGACGCCGGCGCGGCCGTCCTCGGCAAGACGAACCAGGACGAGTTCGCGATGGGATCCTCCAACGAGAACTCCGCCTACGGGCCGGTGCTCAACCCGTGGGACCGCGGGCGCGTTCCGGGCGGCTCCTCGGGCGGCAGCGCCGCGGCGGTCGCCGCCGGTCTCGCCCCGTGGGCGCTGGGGACCGACACCGGCGGCTCGATCCGCCAGCCGGCCGCGCTGTGCGGGATCGTCGGCCTGAAGCCCACCTACGGCACCGTCTCGCGCTACGGGATGATCGCCTTCGCCTCCTCGCTCGACCAGGCGGGCCCGCTCACGCGCGACGTCACCGACGCGGCGCTGCTCTACCGCCACATGGTCGGCACCGACCCCAACGACGCGACGGCGGTCGGCCACCGCGAGGAGATCCGCCTGCCGACGGCCGAGCGCCTGGACGGCCTGCGGCTCGGCGTGCCGACCGAGCTCACGACGGGGGAGGGCCTGGAGCCCGGAGTCATGGCCGCGTTCGAGGCGACGCTCGCCACGGCCCGCGGCCTGGGCGCCACGATCGAGGAGTGCAGCCTGCACAGCGCGCCGCACGCGCTCAGCGCCTACTACGTGATCGCCCCCGCCGAGGCCTCGTCGAATCTCGCGCGGTTCGACGGTGTGCGCTACGGGCTGCGCGCGCCGGCCGACGACCTCGTCTCGCTGTACACGAACACGCGCCACGACGGGTTCGGCGCCGAGGTCAAGCGCCGCATCCTGATCGGAACCTACGCGCTCTCCAGCGGCTACTACGACGCCTACTACGGCCGTGCGCAGAAGGTCCGCACGCTGATCGCGCGCGAGTTCGCGTCGGTCTTCGAGCGCTGCGACTTCGTCGTGACGCCGACGAGCCCCGGCGTCGCCTTCGAGCTCGGCGCCAAGACGGCCGACCCGCTGGCGATGTACCTCAACGACTCGTTCACCGTGCCGATGTCGCTCGCCGGCATCCCGGCGATCTCGATCCCCTGCGGGCTCTCCGACGGGCTGCCGGTCGGCTTGCAGCTCGCCGGGCCGGCGTTCAGCGAGAACCGGATGCTCGACGCCGCCCACGCGCTCGAGCAGGCGATCGGCTTCGACGGCTCGCCGGCGCGCACCCCGACCGGGGCGGCATCGTGAGCGAGGTGCGCTACGAACCGGTGATCGGTCTGGAGATCCACGTCCAGCTGCGCACGCGGACGAAGATGTTCTGCTCCTGCCCGCTGAGCTTCGGCGAGCCGCCGAACACGCACACCTGCCCCGTGTGCCTGGGGCTCCCCGGGACGCTGCCCGTCGCCAACGCCGAGGCGATCCACTACGGCCTGATGATCGGCCTGGCCGTGGGCTCGGAGCTCGCGCCGCGCTCGATCTTCCACCGCAAGAACTACTTCTATCCCGATCTGCCCAAGGGCTACCAGATCAGCCAGTACGACGAGCCCCTGTGCAGCGGCGGGCGCCTCGCGGATGTGCGCATCCACCGGGTCCACCTCGAGGAGGACGCGGCGAAGCTCACCCACGTCGGCGCCAGCGGGCGGATCCACGGCTCGGACGCCTCCGTCGTCGATTTCAACCGCGGCGGCACGCCGCTGGCG
Organism: Solirubrobacteraceae bacterium; assembly: GCA_036510915.1. Taxonomy (GTDB): domain Bacteria; phylum Actinomycetota; class Thermoleophilia; order Solirubrobacterales; family Solirubrobacteraceae; genus F1-60-MAGs163. The sequence goes on from DATCDC010000029.1 coordinate 24,569, forward strand.
GAGATCGTCACCGAGCCGGACGTGCGCTCGGCCGAGCAGGCGAGCGAGTGGCTGCGCCTGCTGCGCACGACGCTGCGCCAACTCGGCGTCAGCGACGTGAACATGGAGGAGGGGTCGCTGCGCTGCGACGCGAACATCTCGATCCGCCCAGTCGGCACGACCGAGCTCGGGACGAAGACCGAGCTGAAGAACATGAACTCCTTCCGCTTCATCGAACGCGGCATCCGCGCCGAGGTCGCACGCCAGGAGGCGCTGCTGCGCGCCGGCGGGACGGTCACACAGGAGACGCTGCACTTCGACCCGCGCACGGAGGCGATCACGTCGCTGCGCTCCAAGGAGGAGGCGCACGACTACCGCTACTTCCCCGAGCCGGACCTGCCGCCCGTCCTGATCACGAACGAGATGCTGGACCGCGCGCGCACCGCGATGCCCGAGCTGCCGGCCGCCCGCGAGGCGCGGTTCGCCTCGGTCCTGGGGCTGAACGTCGAGAGCGCGCGGCTGCTCTCCTGGCGCGCCGAGCTGGGCGACTATTTCGAGGCGGCGCTCGATGCCGGCGCCGCGATGCAGCCGCCGGTCGAGGCCCAGCCGCTGGCCAACTGGATCAGCGAGCTGAGCGCGCGGTACGACGGCGACGACCCGGCCGACTCGAACGTCACGCCGCAGGCGCTGGCGACGCTCGTCCAGCTGGTCGGCTCCAAGAAGCTGACGCAGGGCGGCGCCAAGCAGGTGCTCGACCGGCTGGTGGCCGAGGGCGGCGACCCGGCGGCGATCGTCGCGAGCGAGGGCCTGAGCGCCGTTGGGGGCGCCGACGAGCTGGCCCCGGTCGTCCGCGCCGCGCTCGAGGCCAACCCCGACGTCGCCGAGAAGCTGCGCGGCGGCGACATGAAGCCGATCGGCGTCATCGTCGGCTACGTGATGAAGGCGACGCGCGGGCGCGCCGACGGCGGCGAGGTCACCGCGATCGTGCGCGCCGAGCTCGGGCTGTAGGGCGCCCCGCGGCCCATTCGACAGGTTGTACGGGTCGCGCCTGGACATTCGGGACCACCGGGAGGTGGTGCAATGTCGCCCGGATGCCGATCATGCTGACCATGACCCGGCCTTCACCGTCGCTCTCCCGCTACCTGCTCCTCTCGGCACCGACGCCGGCGCACCGTCACGCAGGCTCGCCCAAGGTCCGCCGCTACCGCCTGGCCCGCATCCAGATGCCCGGCCGGCCCGTCGGCAACGACCGCTTCGCGCATCTGCAGCGCTCGTACGACTGACATCGCGCCGGACGGCCGGATCCCGTCCGGCGGTTCCCCGGCGGCCTACAATCGGGGCATGGAGATCGAGAAGTCCGACAAGACCGGCTCCTCGCTGGTCGCCAAGGGCGTCGCGTCGCTCGTCCTGATCGTCGCCGCGCTCATCCTGCTCAAGCTCGTCGTCGGCTTCATCGCGGGCATCTTCTGGATCGTGGCCGTCGTCGCGGCGCTGATCGCCGTCGTCTGGGCCTACCGCACGCTGTCCAGCTGAGCCGATGCAGGGCGGCGCGTACATCTTCATCGCGCTGATGTTCGGCCTGGCCGGAGGGATCGTCGGCCGGCTCAAAGGCATGTCGTTCTGGCTGTGGTTCCTGATCTCGGGCCTGATCCCGTTCCTGGGCCTGCTCGCCGCCGTCTGCGCGCGCAACCAGCGCACCGAGGAACGCCGCCAGTGCCCGGGCTGCGGGCGCGTCGTCTACGTCTCGGACACGCTCTGCACCCGTTGCGGGACGGAGCTGTACTTCCCCGACGGCGAGGCGGAGATCCTCCCCGCCGAGCTGTCGACCACCGCGCGCTGAGGGCGCCCGCGCGCCGCGCGCGGCAGCGCGCCTGCGCCCGCGGCGGGCGCGATTCCTGCTGGTAGAATCGGGATTCGGAGCCGCCCGAGGCGGCTCTTTCCGATTCTCGACCAGACGAGCAGGACGAAGGGAGGCGACAGGAACGATGCGTGCAGTCGATGCCATCATGGAGTGCCTGAAGGCCGAGGGCGTCGACGTCGTATTCGGCCTTCCCGGCGGCGCCAACCTCCCGACCTACGACGCGTTCGTCGACGGGGGGATTCGCCACGTGCTCGTCCGCCACGAGGCGGGCGGCGGCCACGCGGCCGAGGGCTACGCGAAGGCGACCGGCAGGGTCGGCGTCTCGCTCGGTACCTCGGGCCCCGGCGCCACGAACCTCGTCACCCCGATCGTCGACGCGATGATGGACTCGGTCCCGGTGGTGTTCCTCACCGGCCAGGTCCGCACCGACCTGCTCGGCACCGACGGCTTCCAGGAGGCGGACACGATCGGCATCACGATGCCGGCCGTCAAGCACTCCGTGATGATCCAGCACCCGCTGGAGATCCCGCGCGCGATCCACGAGGCGTTCTACCTCGCCCGCAGCGGCCGGCCCGGCCCGGTCGTCGTCGACATCCCGACCGACCTCTCGCGCGCCGAGATCGACTACGAGCCGGTCACCGACGTGCACCTGCCCGGCTACCAGCCGACGGTCGAGGGCAACGCGAAGCAGATCCGCCAGGCCGCAAAGGCGCTGGCGGCCGCGCGGCGCCCGGTGCTCTACGTCGGCGGCGGCGTCGTCAACGCAGACGCCTCGCCCGAGCTGATCGAGCTGGCGACCGCCGACCGCTTCCCCGTGACCTGCACGCTGATGGGCCTCGGCGCGTTCCCGGGGACGCACCGGCAGTGGCTGGGGATGCTCGGCATGCACGGGACGCGCGCGGCGAACTACGCGATGGACGAGGCGGACCTCATCTGCGCGATCGGCGCGCGCTTCGACGATCGCATCACGGGCAAGCTCAGCGAGTTCGCCCCGCGCGCGAAGTTCATCCACATCGACGTCGACCCGGCCGAGATCTCGAAGAACATCCCGGCGCACATCCCGATCGTGGGCGACGCGAAGCACATCCTCGCCAAGCTCGTGATCGAGTACCGCTCGCTGCAGGCCGATTCCTCGCGCCTGGAGGAGTGGTGGGCGCGGATCGACGGCTGGCGCGAGCGCCATCCGCTCGGCTACACCGACTCCACGGACGCCGAGATCCGCCCGCAGTACATGATCCAGGCGCTGTACGAGGCGACGGGCGGCGAGGCGATCGTCTGCTCGGACGTCGGCCAGCACCAGATGTGGACGGCGCAGTACTACCACTTCCCCCAGCCGCGTCGCTGGATCAACTCCGGGGGCCTGGGGACGATGGGCTTCGGCCTTCCGGCCGCGATGGGCGCGAAGGTCGGCTGCCCGGACGCGCAGGTCGTCTGCGTCTCGGGCGACGGCTCGGTGCAGATGAACATGCAGGAGCTCGCGACGTGCGCCCAGGAGGGCATCGCGATCAAGGTGTTCATCATGAACAACGGCTACCTGGGCATGGTCCGCCAGTGGCAGGAGCTGTTCTGGGACCGGCGCTACTCGAACGTCGACATGGGCAGCTTCCCGGACTTCGTCAAGCTCGCCGACGCGTACGGAGCGACCGGGATGCGCTTCACCGACAAGCACACCCTCGTCGACGACATGCGCGAGGCGCTGGCCACCGAGGGCCCCGTCCTGGTCGACGTGCGCGTCACCCAGGAGGAGAACGTGTACCCGATGATCTCGCCCGGCCAGGCCGCGCGCGACATGGTGGGGTGACCGACATGATGGGTGAACCAGGGACCAAGGAGCTGCTGAGCCTCGAGGAGCTCGAGGCGACCGCCGGTGCGCGCACCGGTCGCAAGCACATCCTCTCCATCCTCGTGGAGAACAAGCCGGGCGTTCTGACCCGGATCTCCGGGCTGTTCGCGCGGCGTGGGTTCAACATCGACACGCTGACGGTGGGGCCGACCGACGACGAGGCGTACTCGCGGATCACGCTGACGCTCGACGGGGCGCTGCACCCGATCGACCAGGTCACCAAGCAGCTGCACAAGCTCATCAACGTGCTGAAGATCCGCGACCTCGAGCCCGAGGAGACGGTGGCGCGCGAGCTGGCGCTGTTCAAGCTGGCGGTCGACGGCACCCAGCGTGCCGAGGTCATGCAGGTCGCGGAGATCTTCCGCGGCAAGGTCGTCGATGTCAGCCGCCGCTCGATCATCATCGAGGTCACCGGCACGACGGAGAAGATCGAGGCCTTCGAGCGCATGGTGCGCCCGTTCGGCCTGATCGAGATGATCCGCACCGGCGAGATCGCGATCAACCGGGGCCGCGCAGAGACCTGATCGACCGGCGCTCGTATCCTCGAGGGACGATGCCGGCCGCGATCCAGACCCACGCCCAGGGCGCCTTCGCACTCGATGCGGCGGCGTGCGGGCGCCTGCGCGCCCACGTCGACACGGCGGCGCGCCGTGCGCGGCGCAGCGGTGCCGGCGTGCTGGCGACGGTCACCGTCCCGCTCGCGCGGGGGGTGGACCCCACGGCCATCGTCGTCGCATCGCGCGAGGGCGGCGAGCCGTGGTTCGCCTTCGAGCAGCCCGCGCGCGAGGGCTTCGCCCTGGCGAGCCTCGGGTGCGCCGTCGCGCTCGAGGCCGACGGCGAGGAGCGCTTCGCCGCGGTCGGCGCCCGCTGGCGCGAACTGGCCGCGCGCGCGGTCGGCGACGCCGCCGATCTGCCGCGCGGCTCGGGACCCGTGGCGGTCGGCGGGTTCGCCTTCGCGCCGGACGGCGGCCGCGCCCCGCACTGGGGTGCGTTCGCGCCCGCGTCGCTGCACGTCCCGCAGGTCGCGCTCGCGCGACGCGGCGACGAGGCGCGGCTGACCCTCGCCGCGCTCGTCCAGCCCGACGACGACGCCGACGCGCTCTGCGACGCTCTGGAGCGGCGCGCCGAGCGGCTCGTCCAGCGCCCGCTGCCGCTGCTGGACCCCGACCCCGCCGCCCGCCACCGCGTCGTCAGTGCGATGCCGCCCGAGCACTACGCCGGGGCGGTCGCGCGCGCCGTCGAGCTCATCCGTGCCGGAGACCTGGAGAAGATCGTCCTCGCCCGCGAGGTCCAGGTGCACGCGCCCCGGCCGCACGACGTCGCGGCGGTCCTGGGCGTCCTGCGCGAGGCCTTTCGCGAGTGCCACGTCTTCTGCGTCGGCCGCGGCGACGACGCCTTCATCGCCGCGAGCCCGGAGCTGCTCGTGCGCCGCGACGGCCTGCGCGCGGGCACGCTGGCGCTCGCCGGCTCGACCCGCCGCAGCGCGGACCCCGCGGTCGACGCCCACCTCGGCGAGCAGCTGCTGCGCTCGGCGAAGGACCGCGAGGAGCAGGCGATCGTCACGCGGCGGATCGTCCGCGCGCTGCGACCGCACAGCCTCTGGGTCACCGTCGCCGACGAGCCGGTGCTCGCCCAGATCGCGAACATCCAGCACCTCGCGACGCCGATCCGCGCCCAGCTGCGTGAGCCCGTCAGCGTCATCGAGCTCGCCGGCGCCCTGCATCCCACGCCGGCCGTCGGCGGCGAGCCGCTGGGGGTCGCTGCGCCGCTGATCCCGGCGCTCGAGGGTCTCGACCGGGGCTGGTATGCCGGCCCCGTCGGGTGGATCGACGAGCACGAGGACGGCGAGTTCTGCGTGGCGCTGCGGTGTGCGCTGCTCTCCGGGAGCGTCGCGCGCTGCTACGCCGGGGTCGGCGTCGTGCGCGACAGCGACCCCGAGGCGGAACTCGCCGAGACCGAGATGAAGCTCGGCGCGCTGCTGCCGGTGCTCGCCGGCTGAGCCTCAGCGGCTGCCCGGCGCGGGCCGGCGGTACAGGACGTGCGGGAGGCCACGGTGGTCGATCGCGAGCTGCGCGCGCAGCCCGAGCTTCTCCATCACCCGGCGCGAGCGGCCGTTGTCTGGCAGCGTGAAGGAGACGACGCCACGCAGCGCGAGCGCGCCGTCCGCCACCTCGAGCGCAGCGGCCCCGAGCTCGGTCGCGAGGCCCTCGCCCCAGCGCTCGGCGGCGATCGCCCAGCCGACCTCGACCTCCGCGCGGCCGTCGACGACGGTCATCGACAGGCCACCGCGCCCGGCCAGCCCGCCCGTCGTGCGGTCGCGCGCGATCCACAGGCCGAAGGCGTGCGCGGTCCAGTGGGCGCTCCAGCGCTCGAGCGCCAGCCGCGCTGCGAGGGGGTCGAGTGTCCCGCCGAGCCAGCGCCCGACGCGTCGATCCCCGAGCAGCGCGGCGACCTCGTCGGCGTCGCCCGGGGCGGGGGCGCTCAGCACCATGCGCGCGGTCTCCAGCCGTCGCGGGGCGGCCGGCGAGGGTGCGGCGATCGGTCCCTGATCGGTCATCCCGGCTCTGCGAGCGCCGCCCCCACGGCCTCCCAGACGCGGCGGTGCAGGGCGACGTTCGCGGCGCGTTCGGTTCGGGCGTGGATGATCTGGGTGCCGGAGGTGGCGATGCTGTACTCGAGCGCCGCATGCAGCCCGGTGAGGTCCTCGACCTCGAGGTGGTGGATGCCGAAGGCGGTCGCGAGACCCGCGACGTCGATCCCCGTCGGCGTGGCGACGTGCGTCTCGAACACGTCGCGCTCACGCGCGACCGGGAGGAACTCGAAGATCCCGCCGCCGCCGTTGTCGATCAGCACGATCGTCAGCGGGACGCCGATCCGCCGCGCCGTGACGAGCGAGCCGACGTCGTGGGCCAGGGCGACGTCCCCGATCAGCAGCACGACCGGGCCGTCGCCGGCCGCGGCGACGCCGTAGGCCGTGGCGATCGTCCCGTCGATCCCGTTGGCGCCGCGGTTGGAGAGCACCAGCGGCCCGTCGGCGCGGACGTCCGCGAACGTCTCGACGTCCCGGACCGGCATCGAGGATGCGACGACGAGGGTGGCCTCCGGCGGGAGCGCCGCCGCCAGCTCGGCGGCGATCCGCGGCTCGCTGAGCTCGTCGCCGAGCGTCTCGGCGATCGCCGCCGCCGCGCGGCGATCGGCCGAGATCCATGCGGACGTCCAGTCGGCGTCGGGTGCCCCGGCCCCCGCCGCCAGCGCGTCGAGCAGCGCGGAGGGCTCCTGCGGGACGACGAGGTCGCAGACCTGCGCCGGGTCCTCCCAGGCGCCCTCGGGGTCGATCAGAACCTGCACCGCGTCGAGCCCCGCGAGCCACTGCCGCAGCGGCTTGGAGGTCGGCAGGTCCCCGATGCGCAGGACCGCGGCCGGCCGCGCCGCGGCGGCGAACGCGTCGACCCGCAGCAGCGCGTCGTAGTGCGCGACCGCGCCGGTGGCGCCGCGGGCGCCCGAGAGCGGGTCGGCCAGCAGCGGCCACCCGGTCGCGGCGCTGAAG
>DATCDC010000030.1:0-11556 GCA_036510915.1 Solirubrobacteraceae bacterium
GGGCGCCGACTCGCCGATCCCCGCGCTCAGCACGAGCGCGTCGAGCCCGCCGAACGCCTCCCGCGCGGCGGCTGCGAGCGCGTCGCTGTGCTCGGGCTCGCCCACGTCGCCGGGGACGACGACCGCATCGCCGAGCGCTGCGGCGACCGCTTCAAGCGGCTCCCGGCGCCGGCCCGAGAGGACGACGCCGCAGCCGTCGGCCGCGAGCCTGCGGGCGCAGGCTGCGCCGATGCCGGTCCCGCCGCCCGTGACGATCGCGCCGCGCATGCGGCGACCCTACGGCAGCTGCAGCACCGGGCGCCCGGTGGCCCCGCGCTCGGCTTGCGGCTCACCCGCGAGGGCGCCGAGCGTGCCGGCGGACGGTCGCCGGAGCGAAACGCGCGCCCCGGCGGTAGGTTGACGCCATGTCACAGCCGGGTGAGCCCAGGATCCTGATCGTCGGAGCCGGCTTCGGCGGCATCGGTGCCGCGATCGAGCTCCAGCGCCACGGCTTTCGCGACGTCACGATCCTCGACGCGGCCGGTGAGCTGGGCGGCACCTGGTTTCACAACAGCTATCCGGGTGCGGCCTGCGACGTCCCCAGCCACCTCTACTCCTACTCGTTCGCCACGCGCCGCGACTGGCTGCGCCTGTGCTCGACGCAGCGCGAGATCCTCGACTACCTGCACGCCGTCGCGCACGAGTACGGCGTCGACCGCCACATCGTGGCGGACAGCAGCGTCAGCGCCTGCCGCTGGGACGACGCAGAGCGCTGCTGGCGCGTCGAGACCGAGGCGGGGGAGACGTACGAGGCCGACGCGATCGTGCTGGCGACCGGGCAGCTGCACCAACCCGCCTACCCGCGCGTCCCGGGGCTCGAGCGCTTCGAGGGCCACAGCTTCCACTCCGCCGAGTGGGATCACGACTACGACCTGCGCGGCAGGCGCGTGGCCGTCATCGGCACGGGCGCGAGCGCGGTGCAGTTCGTGCCCGAGATCGCCGAGCAGGCCGGCCGCCTCGTCGTCTTCCAGCGCACCGGCAACTGGTTCATGCCGCGGCGCAACCGCGCCTACCCGCGCCCCGTGGCGGCCGCGATCCGCCGCGTCCCCGGCGTGCAGGCGTTCCGCCGGCGGTTCATGTTCCAGTACGGCGAGTCGCTCACGGCGATGATCCGCCACCCCGGGACACTCGGGCGCCTGGGCGCCGCGCGCTCGGCGGCGTTCATGCGCCTGCAGGTCAAGGATCCGGAGCTGCGCCGCCGGATCTGGCCCGACTACACCTTCGGCTGCAAGCGCATCCTGTTCAGCTCGGCGTTCCTGCCCGCGCTGCAGCGGCCGAACGTCGAGCTCGTCACGGACGCGATCGCCGAGGTCACGGAGACGGGGCTCGTCACCGCCGACGGCGTCGAGCATGCGGTCGACTGCATCATCTACGGGACGGGCTTTCGCACGAACGACTTCATGTTCCCGATGGAGATCTCGGGCGCGGGCGGGCGCAGCCTGCGCGAGGCATGGGCCGGCGGGCCGCACGCGCACCTGGGGATGACGGTGCCGGGCTTCCCGTCGATGTTCGTCATGTACGGGCCGAACACGAACACCTCGGGCGGCTCGATCATCGTCTACCTGGAGGCGCAGGCCGCCTACCTGCGCCAGGCGCTGCAGCTCGTGCGCGATCGCGGCGCAGCGGCGATCGACGTGCGCGCCGACGTCGAGGCGCAGAGCGATCGCGCGACGCAGGCGCGCTTCGCCGGGACGGCCTGGACGCGCTGCGACTCGTGGTACCGCGCACAGGACGGCCGGATCGTCGCCAACTGGCCGGGCTACATGCGCGAGTACGTCGCGGCGACCGCGACGCTCGAGCCTGCCGACTTCGAGCTCATCGCGGCGCCGGCTCGCGAGCCGCAGCCCGCCTGAGCCGGTTCCTGATATGGTTGCATGTGCAACCACTTGACGAGGACACCATGAGCATCGATCCAGCGACCAGACTCGGCAGCATCCGCCTGACCGTCGGCGACCTCGAGGCGATGCAGGCCTTCTACGAGCGCGCCATCGGCCTGCGCACGCTGGAGCGCGACGGCGACGTCGTGCGCCTCGGGGCACGCGGCGGCGTGCCGCTCGTGGAGCTCGCCGGGGATCCGCAGGCGCCGGCGCGCCCGCCGCGCACGACCGGCCTCTTCCACCTCGCGCTGCTGGTCCCCAGCCGCGCGGAGCTCGCGCGCACCGTGCGCCGGGTCGTCGACGCCGGGCAGCGCTTCAGCGGCGCCTCCGACCACCTCGTGAGCGAGGCCATGTACCTCGACGACCCCGAGGGCAACGGGATCGAGCTCTACCGCGACCGTCCCCGCTCCGAGTGGACCTACCAGGGCGAGGACATGGCGATGCCGACGATCGCGCTGGACCTCGACGCCGTCATGGCCGAGCTGCCGGACGGGCCGGACACGGGCATGGCCGAGGACACGATCCTCGGGCACGTGCACCTGAACGTCGCCGACATCGCGGCGTCGGAGGCCTTCTACAGCGGCGTGCTGGGGTTCGACGTGACGGTCCGCAACTACCCCGGCGCGCTGTTCGTCGCCGCCGGCGGCTACCACCACCATCTCGGCCTCAACGTCTGGAACGGCGCGAACGCGCCGGCGGCGCCGGCCGGGTCGCTCGGCCTGCGCGAGTTCGATGTCGTGCTCCCCGACGCCGCGGCGCTCGGCGAGGTCACGGCGCGGATCGATGCGGCCGGGCTCGAGACGGCCCAGCAGGACGGCGTCGTGTCCGTCAGCGATCCCTCGGGCAACCGGGTCGCGCTGCGCGCGGCGTAGCCGGCCTGCTCACAGGGCGGGGTGAAGACGGTGACGCCATGGCCCAGGCGCTGCAGGTGCTCGGCGAGCGTCAGCGCGTAGGTCTGCGATCCGCCCGGCGCGCTCAGGGCGTACTCGGCGAGGACGAGCTCCACGCCCGCGAGCCTACTTCTGGTCCACGAAGCACTTCGTGCGCTTCTTGGCGCCCTTGCCGATCGAGCACGGTCCCGGCGTCCTGCCCGTGCCGTTGGCATTGTCCAGCGCCGTCGTGTCCGGAATCCGTGGCACGCCGTCGAGGGTGCCGTAGGCGATCACGATGTTGTCGTTCTTCTTCAGCACGTGGGCGGCCGGGTCGCTGACCGGCTTCCCGTTGACGAACACGTGCAGCGGCCTGTCCTTCGTGGCCTTCAGCCCGCCGATGCGGTCCGGCCCGAGCGCCAGGCCCCAGACGTCGAAGAACTCGCCGAGCGTGGCGCTGAAGGGCTTGTCGGCCTCCATGTGGATCACGCCGGGCGAGTCGACGTGCGTGTGCAGCGCGGACTCGACGTGCTGGCTCCCGTCGATCCCGATGTTGCCGGGCACCTCGACGAGCAGGCCGTCGTTGTAGATGTGCAGCAGCTCGTGGATGTGAAACGTCTCGCTGGCCGGCCGCGGCAGCCCCAGGACGCGCATGCGCTGCTGGATGTGCGCGTACTCGGGCTTCCACGGCGGCGGCGTCGTCCGGACGCCGGGCCCGGTGACGACGGTCCCGGAGACGCCCGTCGTCACGCCCGTCGAGCCGCTGGAGCCGCAGCTCGCGAGCGCGAGAGCCGCGAGCACGGGCACGCAGAGGGCGATGGCACGGCGCGTCATTGGCGTGATTCTAGGCGGGGGGCTGGGCGTGCCGCGTAACGTCCAGGCGCCCCGGTGGACCGCTGGATGTGGACATCGCGCTCGAGACGGACGTCGCCATCCGCACGCGGCCCGCGTGGACCGCTAGGTTCCGCTGTACCGCGCGGTCCAGCGCCACCACCCGCAGACGACCGACCTCCGTGAACGGCGAGCCCTACGAGCAGTCCGCCGACGACGCCGCGCTGGTGGCAGGGCTCCGCGCGGGCGACGAGCAGGCGTTCGTCACCCTCGTCGACCGCTACAACGCCTCGATGCTGCGGATCGCGCGCCTCTACGTCCGCACGCCGGCGATCGCCGAGGAGGTCGTCCAGGAGACGTGGCTGGCCGTCATCCAGGGCATCGACCGCTTCGAGGGGCGCTCGAGCCTGAAGACCTGGATCATGCGCATCCTCGCCAACCGCGCCCGGACCCGCGGCGCGCGCGAGGGGCGCACGGTGCCGTTCTCGGCGCTGGCGGCCGCGGACGCGGCGATCGGGGAGCCGACCGTCGAGCCCGGGCGCTTCCGCGGCCGCGACGACGGGGACTGGCCCTACCACTGGGCGGCGCCGCCGCGCGACTGGCCGGAGGAGCGCCTGCTCGCCGGTGAGACCCTGCAGGTGATCGACGACGCGCTCGACGAGCTGCCGGAGAGCCAGCGCGAGGTGATCCGCCTGCGCGACGTGGAGGGCTGGGACGCGGACGAGGTCTGCGAGGCGCTGCAGATCAGCGCGGGCAACCAGCGGGTCCTGCTGCACCGCGCCCGCGCGAAGGTCCGCGGGGCGCTGGAGCGCTACTTCACCGGCGACCTGGCGACGGCGGCATGAGCGTGATGATCGACGACATCACCTGCCGCGAGCTCGTCGAGCTCGTCACCGAGTACCTCGACGGCGCGCTGTCGAGCGCGGACGGCGCGCGCTTCGAGGCGCATCTGGAGATCTGCGACGCATGCGTGCTCTACGTCGAGCAGCTGCGCAGCACGGTCGCGGCCGTCGGCGCCCTCAGCGAGGCGACGATCGAACCGGCCGCCCGCGACGAGCTGCTGCGCGCCTTCCGCGACTGGCACCGCCCCCCGCCGAACCTCCCGGACTGAGGCCGGAGACCGTGAAGCGCCCGGATGAACAGGTCGGCCCCCGCCACGCGCCGCGTTTCACGGCGGGCGGGATCGGATACGCCGGGCTGATCCAGGACGCGCTGTAACGTCGTAGGCGCATCGAGGACCAACGACCGAATGCCGTCGCCGCAGACCACATCCCGCGCAGCATCGATGTCGGAGGACGCGCTGCTGGCGGCGCTCGCGCACGCGCGGGCACGGACGCTCGCGCTCGCCGACGGGATCTCGGTCGCGGATCTGGAGCGCGTCCACTCGCCCCTGATGAGCCCGCTGGTGTGGGATCTTGGCCACATCGCCGCCTTCGAGGACCTGTGGATCGTCCACCGCCACGGCGGCGAGGAGATGCTCCGCGAGGACCTCGCCGAGCTCTACGACGCGTTCGAGACCCCGCGCGCCCAGCGCGGCGACCTGCCGTTCCTGCGCACCGGCGAGGCGCGCGAGTACCTCGCCGCGGTGCGCGAGCGATCCGTCGCCGTGACCGAGCGCCTCGGCGCGGGCGACGGCGTCGTGCACGAACTCGTGATCCGCCACGAGCTCCAGCACCAGGAGACGATGCTGCAGACGATCAACCTGGCGCGGCTGGCGGGCTGGACCTCGCCGTTCGGGCGCCCCGAGCCGGTGCGCGAGGGACGGGGCGGCCTCGAGCTGCTCGACGTGCCGGCTGCCACGGTCGTGCTGGGTGCCGGCCCGGACGGGTTCTCCTACGACAACGAGCGCCCGCGCCACGCCGTCGACCTCCCGGCCTTCCGCATCGGGCGCACGCCCGTCACCAACGCGACCTGGCTGTCGTTCGCCGAGGGCGGTGGCTACGAGCGCCGCGAGTGGTGGTCGGAGGAGGCCTGGGCCTGGAAGCAGGAGTACGACATCACCCACCCGCTGAACTGGACGGGCGACGGGCGCGAATGGCGCATCGGCGAGTACACCCCGATCGATCCCGACGCACCCGTCCAGCACGTCTCCTGGTTCGAGGCCGACGCCTTCGCCAGAGCGCACGACGCGCGCCTGCCCACCGAGCAGGAGTGGGAGCGGGCGGCGACCCGGGACCAGCGGACGATCGAAGGGATCGGCTACGGGTGGGAGTGGACCGCCAGCCACTTCACCGGCTACCCCGGCTTCGTCGCGCACCCCTACAGGGAGTACTCCGAGGTCTTCTTCGACGGTGACCACCGCGTGCTGCGCGGCGGCTCGTGGGCCACAGCTGCGCGCGTCGCCACACCGACCTTCAGGAACTGGGACCACCCACAACGCCGGCAGATCTTCGCCGGCGTGCGACTTGCGGAGGACGCATGAGCGCCTTGCACGCGGTCGCCGGAGAGGATCCGGCGATCCGCATCGACGTCCACCTCGCGCAGGGCACCGAGCGGCGCCTGGCCGAGGACGTCCTCGACGGGCTGACCAGGCCCTTCAAGGAGATCCCGCCGAAGCACTTCTACGACTCGCGCGGCTCGGAGCTCTTCGACGCCATCTGCGAGCTGCCGGAGTACTACCCGACGCGCACCGAGACGGCGATCCTCGACGCCTCGGCGGACGCGATCGCCGCCGCCACCGGAGCGCGCGAGCTCGTCGAGCTCGGCTCCGGCTCGACCGCGAAGGCGCGGCGGCTGCTCGACGCGATGGGTACGGCGAGCGGCGAGGGGGACCTGCGCTACGTCCCCGTCGACGTCTCCGAGCGGGTGGTGCGCGAAGCCGCCCGCGAGCTCACCGAGGACTACCCGGGACTCACCGTCCACGGCGTCGTCGGGGACTTCGAGCGCCACCTGCCGCGGATCCCCCCGAGCGACGACGCGCCGCGGCTCGTCGCGCTGCTCGGCGGCACGATCGGCAACTTCACTCCGGGCAGCCGCCGGCGCCTGCTGCGCGACATCGCCGGGCTGCTCGGCCCGCGTGACCACTTCCTGCTCGGGACCGACCTGGTCAAGGATCCGGACGTGATCGAGGCGGCCTACAACGACAGCGCGGGCATCACGGCGGAGTTCAACCGCAACGTCCTGCACGTGATGAACCGCGAGCTCGGCGCCGACTTCGATCCCGAGGCCTTCGAGCACGTCGCGTTCTTCGACCGCGAGCACGAGTGGATCGAGATGCGCCTGCGCGCCCGCGAGGCGATGCGCGTGCACGTCGCCGACCTGCAGCTCGACATCGGCTTCGAGGCGCGCGAGGAGATGCGCACCGAGGTCAGCGCGAAGTTCACGCGCCAGCGCCTGGAGCGCGACTTCGCCGTCGCGGGCCTCGAGCTGCGCGATTGGCACACCGACCCCGGCGAGGCGTTCGCGGTCTCGCTCGCCGGCCGGCGGACGATGTAGTTCACCTGGGCGAGCTCGTGGGCGGTCACCGGCGAAGCCGATGTGTAGGCTCGAGCGCCTCATGATCGAGGGCGAGAAGAGCGAGACGATCACGGCCCCGGCCGAGCGGATCTGGGCGATCATCTCTAACGTCGAGGCCTACCCTCAGTGGCATCCGTTCTTCGCGTCCGTCGACGTGACCGGGCGCGACGGGGACGGCCGCGCGACCCGCGCGCGCTGCATGCACAAGACGCCGGCGGGCGACCTGCACACCGAGATCGCGTTCACCTACGACCCCCAGTCCGAGGTCGAGGCCGCGCGCGCCGGGGGCGACCTGAAGGACATGCAGGGCATCTTCCGGCTGACGTCCGACGGGGGCGCGACCGTCGTGACCCACAGGCTCGTCGTCGACCCCGGGTTCAAGCTCGGCCTGCTGCTGCGCGGACCGGTCGCCGACCGCGTGCGCGAGAGCGTGCTGAACGGCGCCCTCAGGGGCATCGCCGCGCAGGCCGCGGGCGACTGACCGACGCCCCGGCGTGCCACCATTGCGCCCACGCCCCCGTAGCTCAGCTGGATAGAGCGCCGGCCTTCTAAGCCGGATGTCGCTGGTTCGAATCCAGCCGGGGGCGTCCACCGGGGGCGAGCATCGCTCCGCGGGCGCGCTTCGGGGTGCTTCCCTGCACCGCGGGTGTGGTGGATGCCGCACCCGCGGCCGTGCAGGGGAAAGGAGGGCATCCAAGCCCGCTGCCGTCCCGGGGGGCGACGAGCACCCGGCGCGTCGCGTGTCTGCAGGCAGGCGCAGGGCCTGGATCGGGTGCCCGCCGGCTCAGGCCGGCTGTCGTTGGCCAGCTCCGGGGCCGGGACGCTGCTCACGGCGCAGGAAGCGCAGCAGCGGAGCGGCGACCGCCAGCGCGACGAGCGCATTGCCGATCAGCCACGCGACGCCCACGCCGTTCAGCCCATGGGAGTTCGCGAGGATCGCGACGCCCGGAACGAGCGTCACCAGCAACGCCGCCTCGACGACGGCCAGGCGGCCGCTGCGCCCTTCGACGCGGCAGACGGCCGCATAGAGGACGACGACCGCACGGAAGCAACTGGCGAGCGCCAGGAGCCGCAGCAGCGTCGTCCCCTGGTGCGCGTAGTCGGCGCCGAACGGCAACAGCACCAGCGGCGCGACGACCACGATCAGCAGCGCCGCGGGCACATGGAAGGCGAGGAACCGGCGCACGACGAGGTGGGTGAGCTCCCGTCGCCGTGGCTCGTCGCGGGCCGCCTCGGCGACGAGCGAGGTCGTCACGCCGTAGAACAGCGAGTCGAAGGCGCTGATCACCGCGAACGGGATGTAGAAGAAGCCCGTCAGGCGGCTTCCCAGCGCGTGCAGGACGACGAGCGGGATCAGCGTGATCGTCGCCTGGCCGAACACCGAGCCGAGATAGTCGGTCGCGATGAAGCGCACGAGCGCGCGCCGCTCGAAGCGACGCTCCGGCGGGGCGTGCGAGGCGGCGAGGTGGGCCCCGATAGCCCTACGGAAGAGCAGCCAGTTCATCACCGGCACGATCACGAGCAGCGGCACGACCCAGGCGGCGAAGACCCCGTTCGAGATGCCCAGGGCCAGAGCGACCGGCAGGGCGGCGATCTTGGCGATCCCGAACGCCGAATTCTCCGCCGGCAGCCACGGCGCGCAGCGCAGCGCCGTGAGCGCGGCGTCCTCGAGCGCGAAGATGCCCCACAGGACGACCGCCGCGACGAACGCGAACGGAAGCCACACGCTGTCGGTGAGGAACGCCAGCGACTCCGAGATCGAGGGCGCCGCCGCGACGAACACGATCCCGCCGAGAACGGCCGCCAGCGACGCGATCCCGTACGCGCGCAGCACGGTCCGCCCGGCGCGATCCCCGGTCTGCGGCAGGAAGCGCAGCAGGGCGTTGCCCATGTTGAGCTGGCAGACGCTCGACAGCGTGATCATGACCGTGATGAGCACGCCGTCGGTGCCGACCTCCGACGGCGTGAAGACACGCGCCGCGACCGCCCAGAAGACGACGCCCAGTACGCCTCCCAGGCCGGTGCTCACGATCAGGCTGTAGCCACTAAGCACCAGCGGCTCGGCCAGATGTGCGCGCGCCCGGTGCAGGACGTCCTGGCGAGTGCGCATCCGCTGATCGTAGGCGCTCGGTCCACGGACCCGCGGCGGCGCCCGGACGCCGCGGCGACGGCTAGGCTGCCCGCCATGGAAGCGGCGCTGGCCCGCGATCAGCGCGAAGATCGCACGCGAGCATGAGCGCCGTGGAGACGAACGCCCAGGTGGCGCAGCGCGGAATCCCGGCCCGGATCGTGGCGGCCCACGTGCTCGTGCTCCTTGCGGCGATCGCCTGCTGGGTCCTGGCGCTGCGCGGCGCGCGGCTGGACTCGATCGCCGGCCTGGGCCTGCTCGACGCGCTGCCGTTCACCTACTACGTGGCGGTCGGCCTGCTGACGGCCGGCTTCGCGGCGGCGGTCACGGCGGACGTCGCGCGCGCCCGGTTCGCCCTCCTGTACGTGCTCACGCTCGTGGTCGTGCTGCACGGGACGACGGCGGTGCTCTACGACGAGCCGCGCTACGCCTGGGTCTACAAGCACCTGGGCGTCATCGACCTGATCGCCCAGCACGGCGCGGCGGCACGCAGCCTCGACATCTACGCGAACTGGCCGGCGTTCTTCGCGCTGAACGCCTGGTTCAGCAGCGCGACGGGGATCGCGGCGATCGACTTCGCGCCATGGGCCCAGGTGTTCTTCAACGTGCTGTACGTCGCCGCGCTGGTGTTCGTCCTGCGCGGGCTGACCCGTGACGCGGCGCTCATCTGGACGAGCGTGTGGTTCTTCCTGCTCGGCAACTGGATCGGGCAGGACTACCTCGCGCCGCAGGCCTTCGCCTTCCTGATGTTCCTGACCCTCGCGGGCCTCTACCTGCGCTGCGCACCGCAGCCGCGCGAGCCCGTGACCCGGCCCGCGAGGTGGCTCGCGTCGGTGCAGACCCGGCTGGCAGAGCGCATCAGCGGCCCCGGTCCGCGCCGCGAGCGCCACGTCGACGCCGACAGCGGGCTGACACGGCGGATGGCGCTCGCCCTCGGCGCCATCTGCTTCGTCGCAGCGACGATGAGCCATCAGCTGACGCCGATGATCATCATCGCCACGGCGCTCGCGCTCGCCGTGATCGCGCGGCGGCTGCCGCTCTGGATCCCCGCCGGGATGATCGTCGTCGAGGTGCTCTGGCTCGTGCCGGCCTGGCCGTACCTCAACGCGCGCTACAACCTCCTGGACTTCAACCCGCTCGACCGGCCGCGGCCGACCGGATCGATCCCCGGCCTGGCGCTGCCGGGCACCGAGCTCGTCGCACGCGGCGCGCAGCTCACCATCCTGCTCCTCGTCGTGCTGGCGATCGCGGGGCTCGTGCGCCGCGCGCGGGCCGGCCACTGGGACGTCGAGATCGTCCTCCTGGTCCTGGCGCCGATCGTCGTGCTGCCGCTGCAGAGCTACGGCGGCGAAGCGACCTTCCGCGCCTTCCTCCTGGTCCTCCCGTGGCTGTCCTTCCTGGCAGCGTGGGCCGTCCTGCCCGGCCCGGGAACGCGCCGCGCGCTGCGGCCTGTGCGGTTGCTCGCGGCGAGTGCCGCGGTCGGCACGTGCTTCCTCTTCGCCTACTTCGGCCTGGAGAAGATCAACCGCATCTCGTCCGACGACGTCGCGGCCCAGACGTGGGTCGAGGCGCATGCGCCGACCGGGTCGCTGCTGACCTACGCGGCGCCCAACGTCCCGGCGCGGGCGACGGCCGGGTACGCGCGGATGTCGTTGCTGACGTCTCCCACGAGCCCGAACCTCCTGGAGGACGGCGACGCAGGTGGAAAGCGCTGGGGGCCGGCCGAGCTGACGACGCTCGACCAGCTCCAGGCCGCCTACCCCGCGGCCGCGCACTACGTGGTCATCGGTCCCTCGCAGGAGGCCTACCTGCGGCTCTACGGACTCGTCGAGCCCGGGTCGGTGGAGGCGCTCACCGCGGCGCTCACGGCGGCGCCGGAGTACCAGCTCGTCCACCGCAGCGGCGATGCCCGCGTCTTCCGCTGGCTCGGGTAGCGCGCAGCGTCACTGGTAGACGCGGACCCAGTCGACCAGCATCGCGGCGGGGAACGAGGTCGAGGCGTCGGGCGACCCCGGCCAGTCGCCGCCGACCGCCAGGTTCAGCAGGAGATGGAAGTCGTGGTCGAAGACCCAGCGCGCTCCGGCGGGCAGGTCGCCAGGGGTGAGTCGCGAGTAGACCTGCCCGTCGACGGTCCATTCGACCGTGGTCGGTGCCCAGATGACGCCGTAGACGTGGTAGTCGCCCGCCAGCGACGCCGGGGCGTTGAAGGTGGCGCCCTTGCCCCACGCCGTGCTGCTCGTCCCGACGGGGCCGTGCAGGGTTCCCATCACCTGCGTGGGCGTCTGGCCGAGCGACTCCATCACGTCCATCTCGCCGCAGTTCGGCCATCCTGCGCCGTCGATGTCGTCGCCCATCG
>DATCDC010000031.1:0-2299 GCA_036510915.1 Solirubrobacteraceae bacterium
CCGGGACGTCGCCGCTCGGCGGCTGACCCGTCGCAGATCCCAGCGGCTACCATTCACAGCCGCTCGTCGCCCCTGTAGCTCAATTGGCAGAGCAGCGGACTCTTAATCCGAAGGTTCTTGGTTCGATTCCAAGCGGGGGCATTGTGGTTCGCGGAGCTCTGGCGCATCCCGCCATCCGGCTTCGCGGGGCTGTGGCTCTGCCACAGCACCCCCTCGCCGTATGGCGGCCTGCATCCACGATCTCTCGCTCGAGGGGCGTGGTGCTGGGACGATGCTCTGACGCTGTGAGTGGGCGGTACGCGGCACAACTGGCGTCGCCGCCTCGACAGGCGTCAGGGACCGGGCACACTGCACCCTCAAGAGAGCGCTGTGCTCGGTCCGTCCCGATCGTCACCGAGATTCGAGGCCCACGCTTCTGGAAGACTCCGCTGATGCTTGCGTGTCTTGATGGTGTGGTGACTCCGGCGGAGGCGGCTCTCGTTCCTGTGACGGATGAGGGGCTGCTGCGGGGGGATGGGGTCTTCGAGGTGGCTCGGGTGTATCCCGGTGGTGGCGTCTATGCGCTCGACGAGCACATCGCGCGCATGGCGCGCTCTGCGGATCTGCTGCGGCTGCCCTTCGACGGGGCGGCGCTGGCGGCGGATGCGGAGCTGCTGCTGTCGCAGACCGGCGACGCCGAGGGCTACCTGCGGATGGTCGTGACGCGCGGGGGGCGGCGGATCCTGATCCTCGAGCCGATCCGCAACGTGCCCGCGACGATCGCGCTGGCGACGATGCAGTATGCGCCGACGCGGGTGCTCGACCAGATCAAGTCGCTCTCGTATGCCGCGAACATGCTCGTCACGCGGCTGGCCAGGGAGCAGGGTGCGGACGAGGCGCTGCTCGTCACGCCGCACGGACGTGTCCTCGAGGGGCCGCGGCAGTCGTTCGTCGTCTCGCTCGACGGCGAGACCCTCGTGACGCCGCCACTGGCAGACCACATCCTCGACTCGATCACCCGCCGGCGCCTGCTCGAGTCCGGCCTCGTGACCGAGCGGTCGATCAGCGCCGACGAGCTGTCGTTCGCGCACGAGGCGTTTCTCGCATCCACGACGCAGGAGGCGCATCCCGTCCACGCGATCGACGGGGTTGCGCTGCCGGCCGCGCCGGGCCCGCTCACACGGCGCGCCGCAGCCGTGCTGCGCGAGCTCGTCGGGGCCGCGGTCGGGTACGCGATCCCCGGATGAGGGTCGTCACCGTCATCGGGAACCGGCCGCAGTTCGTCAAGGCGGCCGCGGTCTCGAGCCTGCTGCGCGAGCGCCACGAGGAGGTGCTCGTCCACACCGGCCAGCATCACGACGACGACCTCAGCGCGATCTTCTTCGAGGAGCTCGGCATTCCGCGCCCGGCGCACGAGCTGGGGATCGGCGGCGGCACGAACACCGAGCAGACCGGGCGGATGCTGAGGGTGCTCGGCCCGCTGCTCGGGCGCGAGCAGCCCGACGTGGTGCTCGTCTACGGCGACACGAACTCGACGCTGGCCGGCGGCCTGGCGGCCGCACAGGCGCGGATCCCCGTCGCGCACGTCGAGGCCGGCATGCGCTCGTTCGACCGCGCGATGCCCGAGGAGCTCAACCGGGTCCTCACCGACCACCTCTCCGACCTGCTGCTGTGCCCCTCGCCCGTCGCGGCGGCGAACCTCGCCCGCGAGGGCGTGGCCGGCCGCGTCGAGGTCGTCGGCGACGTGATGGTCGACGTCGCCCGCCTCGTGCGCCCGCGCGCCGCGGACGACGCGACCCCCCTGGCGGCCGCCGGCGTGGAGCCCGGCGCCTATCTGCTCGCGACCGCGCACCGCGCGGGCAACGTCGACGACCCGGTGCGCCTGCGGCGCCTGGTGGACCTCCTGCTCGCGCTGCCCGGGCCCGTGGTGCTGCCGTTGCATCCGCGCACACGCGAGCGCCTGACGAGCGCCGGCTGGCTGGCAGAGCTCGAGGCCGCCGGCGTGCGGGTCCTGGGGCCGCTGGGCTACGTCGCCTTCACGGCCCTGCTGCTGAGTGCGCGCGCCGTGCTGACGGACTCGGGCGGCGTGCAGAAGGAGGCCTACCTCGCCGGCGTGCGCTGCGTGACGCTGCGCGACACCACCGAGTGGGTCGAGACCGTCGAGTCGGGCTGGAACACGCTCGTCGACCTCGATGCCGGCGCGGCGCTCGCGGCGCTCGACTCGGACCTGCCGTCCACGCGCCCCGAGCTCTACGGCGACGGCCAGGCGGGCGCGCGCGTCGTCGCGGCACTGGGTGCGCTCGCGGACTAGGGCGGGCCC
>DATCDC010000032.1:0-32356 GCA_036510915.1 Solirubrobacteraceae bacterium
GGGTGCCCCGAGCTCGACGATGTCGCCCGTATAGGTGGATGTCGAGAGGCGCACCCGCGCGGGCGTGCATCCGCTCGAGTCGCCCGAGCACGGATGCGCCCAGTACGCGCGGCCGCCCTCGAATGATGGCCAGGCGACCTCAAGCCTGGTCAGGCCGCTGCTGCCGCGGTCCAGCACGACGCTGTCCTTGGTGCCGACGGTGTCGACGCGCAGCTCATCGGCGCTCCCCTCTTTGCCCGGGAGGGGCCAGGTGAACGCGAGCCGCGAGCCGTAGAGCTCCAGCTGGCCCGGCATCGGCCGCCGCACGTTCGGGCACAGCTGCTCGCCGCAGGAATGCAGCTCCCTCGCGGTGAAATCCGGTCCGCCGGGCAGGCGCTCGGAGGGACGCGAGCTGGCAACGGCCTTCACGTACACGTACGAGACCCGAGACCCGTCGTCATAGACGCGCGCGAACCCCACACGGCCCTTCCAGTAGGTGGGCCAGAACTCGGTCGCGTCGCTCGCGTTGACTTTTGTGTAGCGCTCCTCCCGCCCGCCCTGCACATCGAGCTTGTAGACATCGCAGCCCCGACCCGTCTCGTACTCAGGGATTCCCCACGAACTGAGCGTCGGCTCGCTCGCGCAGCGCGTGTAGACGGCCAGCACGCGACCGCCGCTCGTCGGTCCCAGATCCACATCGAACGGCACGCTGCGCGAGGGGATGGGCAGGCGTGTGACTGGGCCGTCACCGACACGCTGCACCAGCTCAAAGTCCCCGGCGCCGTCCGGCCGACTCCAGACCAGGCGCCCCCCATAAGCAGCGATCGGCGTGGGCGCGCTCAGCGACACAGGTGTCTGCGCAGCCGCCGAGCCTGCCAAGGCCAGAAGCCCAGCCCCGATCGTCGCAAGGACCGCCGTCAACACCACCTGGACGCAGACCCGCACGACCTGACCTCCCGCATCGGTTGCCCACCGACGCTACGCACGCCCACGTTCGACGGAATCCGCCGACGCTACGCACCGACCCGCGCGGAAACCACGTAGCGCAACACACTCCACATGGAAGGCGTCCATTCCTGGATGGCGCGCAGCGGCGCGCCGGCCGCCGCCATCTGCGTGCCGAACGTGTGGCGCAGCTCGTGGAACGTGAGGTCTGCGACGCCGGCGCGCGCGACCGCTTCGCGAATGCGCTTGCGCAGCTTGGAGGCATCGAGCACGTTGCCGGTCGCCGGGTGGGCGAACACGAGGTCGTGGTCGCACTGGTGGCGCGAGCGCTGGAAGTGCAGCTCGATCTCGCCGGCCAGCCGGTCGGCCATCGGCACCGACCGCCCGCGCCCGGACTTGGGTGAGGCGAACGCGCCGCGCGTGTAGCTCTCAGCGACCCGCACGCGCGCGGCGACCCAGTCGACGTCGCTCCAGCGCAGGCCGATCAGCTCGCCCTGGCGCAGGCCGGTCATCGCCGCCATCAGGTAGAGCGGGCGCTCGATCGCTCCCAGGTGATCGTCGGGCACGGCCCGGATCACAGCCTCCAGCTCGGCGGGCTGCAGGAAGCGCACGCGCCGGTGCGCGGCCCGCGATGCGCTGGGCCGGTCGACGAGTGCGACCGGACTGCTCGTCGCCCACCCGCGCCTGACCGAGAACGCGAACAGGCCGCTGAGGAAGTTCAGCTCGAGATGCTCGACATAGGCGGCGCCGGCCTTGCTCGACGGTGCGCCGCTGCGCGCCGTGCACGACGACCTCGGTTGCGATCAGGTGGCGCAGCTCGCGCTCTGCCTGCGAGCACGTCAGCCCGTCCGCGGTCCCCGCCCGGCGCTTGGGCCCGATGCGCCGCTTGACGCGCACGTCGCCGGCCCACCAGGACCCGCACCACGTCTCCCGCCCACCCCTGTCGGCGCATACGAAAGAGCCTTCCGGATCCGTATGAGCGCTTGCCCATGCACGAACTATGTCGCGCGAGAGGGCCACCTACCCACCCCCGAATTGGAACCACATCGGAACCACGGAGGCCCCCCGAGAACGCCCCGGAAAGAGCAAATCCCGCCTGGCGAGAGGCGGGATCTGCATAGCGGGGGCGGGATTCGAACCCGCGACCTTCGGGTTATGAGCCCGACGAGCTACCAGACTGCTCCACCCCGCGACGTAGTGCTCATGGTAGCAACGCGGAGCGGGTTCGCGCCACCGCCGCGCGACCGCGCGGACCGATGGGTTCGCCCCGTCGAGATCCTCACCGAGCGTACGCGCCGGATCCTGCGCTGACCGGCAACGGCATGCCGACGAGCCCGATCGTCGGCATCGAACCCGAGGCGGAACGGCCCGACGACCGGCTCGTGGAGATCAAGGCCGTCGCCGGACCCGCCCGCGGCGCTCAGCCGGCGCCGCGCACCTGACGCAGCAGCGCGCCGCCGATCGTCACCGGGTGGTTGACGAGCGTCGCGAGCCGGCCCTTGAGCGTCAGCGGGTCGTGCGCGATGCCCAGCTGGCGCAGGATGGTCGCCGAGTCGAAGTAGACGCGCTCGCAGACGATTCCCTCCCCACCGGGCTCGAAGACGAAGATGGCCAGGGTGCGGCAGGTGAACGCGCGCCCGGTCGCGGGAAGCCCGCGGAACGAGCCCAGGTGCGTGCCGAGCAGCGGTTCTCGGACGCCATGTGCTCGCGTACGAGGGCCTCACGGCGCTGGCGCAGCGTTCCGGCGGCGACGGTCATGAGGCGACCCTACCCAGGCCGCGCGGCGCGGCATATGCTCGCGCCATGGCTGAGCGAGGTGCGATCCAACGCGGTGTCGAGCGGGTCGCGTCGTCCCGCGTCGGCGGCTGGTACTTCATCCACGTCACCTCGAAGGTCGACCCGTGGCTGCTGCGGCGCACGAACGGTCGCCTGAGCTCCGTGCTCGGCCAGCCCGTGCTGCTGCTCACGCACACGGGCGCGAAGTCCGGCGCGGAGCGCGAGACGGCGCTCGTCTACGGCGTCGACGGCGACGACATCCTGCTCGTCGCCTCCAAGGGCGGCGACCCGCGCAATCCTGCCTGGTACCACAACCTCAAGGCCCATCCCGACTGCGGAATCATCGCCAAGAACCGCTCGGGCAGCTACCGCGCACGCGAGCTGGAGGGTGAGGAGCGCGAGCGGGCCTGGGAGATCGTGACCCGCGTGTACGGCGGCTACGACACCTACCAGGGGCGGACCGGCGGACGCGTGATCCCGGTGCTGCGGCTCGTGCGCACCTGACCGAAACCATCGGCTCTGCGATGCGTTCCAGGTGTATGAGCGCTCGCCGCCTCATCGCCACCGCCGTCGCTGTTCTCGCACTCGGCGCCGCCGCGCCCGCGGGGGCTGCGAGCTGGCGGACACCGACGACGCTCCCGGGCGCGGGCGACGTGAACTCGAGCGTCGCCGTCGGGACCGACGGCACCGCCGCGATCGCCTACGTCGCAGGCGGCGTGCGCGTCGCGGTGCGCAACGCGGGCGGCCGCTGGGGTACGCCGGTGCGCGTCTCGCAGGGGAGCTTCAACGTCACCGGCCCGTCCGTCGCGGTCGACGGCAAGGGCGGCGTGATCGTCGCCTGGACGCAGGACGGCAACCCGCGCGGCGGCGGCCTCGTACGCGGCCCGTTGACGATCCGCACGATCATCCGCGCGCGCAGCGGGGCCTGGGGCACCGTGCACCTGATCGGCACGAGCAGCCACTTCATCGAGGCGAACGCGAAGGTCGCGGCCAACGCTGCCGGCGACGCGATCATCACCTGGAGCGGTGTACGGCAGCTCGGCGGCACACGCCGCACGCTGGCCGTCCAGTCCTCGTACCGGCCGGCGACCAGGCCGTTCGGCGGGGCACAGACGATCCGCGAGCCGGAGACCCCGAACGGCATCAGCGGCGGGGTCGTCGCGATCGACGATCGCGGCACGGCCTATGCGGCCTGGACCAACGACGCCGGCCCGGTCGTTCGTATCGCGGCGCGGTCGCGTGGCGCCTCGGGCTCGTGGGGCTCGCAGCGCACCATCGGCCCGGCGCAGGCCAGCAATCCCGTCATCGCGCTCACGCCTGCGCGTGAGGCGATCGTCGCCTGGCACGACGCGGGCGTCGACTCCGAGGGCAACGGCCTGCAGACGGGCCCGCTCATGACCGCCTCGCGGCTGCCGAGCGGCGCTCTCAGCGCGGTGACGCAGGTCGCGTCCACGCAGACGCGCGACTATGAGCTGGCGGTGGCACCGTCTGGCGAGGCGATGCTCACGCTCGGCTCGCGGCCGACCGGAAGCGAGGACGTGACGCTCTTCCAGGTCGCTGTCCGGCCCGCCGGTGCGGCGCAGTTCGGCCCCGCCGCGGCCGTGCCCGGGGTCCTCCCGGGCGGGGCGCTCACCTACCTCGCCGACGCCACCGCCCTCTACGTGTGGAACACGAGCACCGCGGTGCTGTCCGTCGCACGACCGGCGGGGGGCGCGTTCGGCGACCAGCAGCAGGTCGCCGAGCCGGGCCTCTACCCGCGCGTCGGAGCCACGGGGAACACCGCGGTCGCCGTCTGGTCGGTCGCGAGCGGCGAGCGCGTGCGCATCGCCACCGCCGACCGCCGCTGAGCAACCTGCGGATATCGTCGCGGAGATGGCCCGCGTCTTCGTCACCCGCCCGCTCCCCGGCACCGCGGTGGAGCAGTTGCGGGCGGCCGGGCACGCGGTGAGCGTCCACCCGGGTCCGCTGCCCCCCACCCGCGCCGAGCTCGAGGCCGGGGTCGCCCAGGCGGAGGGCCTGCTGTGCCTGCTGACGGAGCGGGTCGACGGCGCGCTGCTGGACCGCGCGCCGCACCTGCGCGCGATCGCGAACTACGCGGTCGGCTCGGACAACGTCGACCGCGAGGCCGCGGCGGCGCGCGGGATCGCGGTCGGCGTCACGCCCGACGTGCTGACCGACGCCACCGCGGACCTCGCGCTCGCCCTCCTGCTGGCGGCCGCGCGGCACCTTCCCGCAGCCGCACAGTCGGTGCGCGAGGGAGCATGGCGCACGTTCGAGCCGCAGGGCTGGCTCGGGCTGGAGCTGCGCGGCGCCTGCCTGGCGATCGTCGGCCACGGGCGCATCGGCCGCGCCGTCGGCGAGCGCGCAGTCGCGTTCGGCATGGAGCTCCTTCCCGTCGGCCGCGGCGACGACCTGCACGGCGCGCTGACCCACGCGGACGCCGTCACGCTCCACTGCCCGCTGAACCCGGACACCCGCCACCTGATCGACGCCCGGGCGCTGGCCGCCATGCGACCCGGCGCGATCCTCGTGAACACCGCGCGTGGCGGCGTCGTCGACCAGGTCGCGCTCGCCGCCGCGCTGCGCGACGGGGTGATCGGCGCGGCGGCGCTCGACGTCACCGATCCCGAGCCGTTGCCGGCGGACGACCCACTGCTCGACGCGCCGAACCTGCTCGTGCTGCCGCACATCGGCTCTGCGACGCATGCCGCCCGCGAGCGCATGGCCGACCTCGCGGCCGGGAACCTGCTCGCCGCGCTCGCCGGCGCCCCGATGCCCCATCCCGCGTAGGCTCACGCCCCGTCCATGCGCATCGCGGTCGTCGACATCGGCACGAACTCCACCCGGCTGCTCGTCGCCGACGTGGACGCCGCCGCCGGCACGGTGCACGAGCTCGAGCGCCGTAGCGAGGTCACGCGCCTGGGCGCCGGCCTGGAGGCGAGCGGCCGCCTCTCCGATGAGGCGATGGCGCGGGTGTTCGCGACGCTCGACGTCTACGCCGAGATCATGGACGCCGGCGGCCCGATCGACCTGCGCCGCGCCGTGCTGACCAGTGCCACCCGCGACGCGGCCAACGGCGCGCAGTTCACGGCCCGCGTGCGCGAGGACTACGACCTCGACGCGCGCGCGATCCCCGGCGAGGAGGAGGCGCGCCTGTCGTTCCTGGGCGCCACGAGCAGCCGCGATCCGGACGCTGCCGAGCAGATCGTCGTCCTCGACATCGGTGGCGGCTCGACCGAGTTCATCGTCGGCCGCGGCCGTGACGTCGCGTTCCACGTCTCCACGCAGGCCGGCGTGGTGCGCCACAGCGAGCGCCACCTGCACCACGACCCGCCGCTCGCGCAGGAGCTCGACGCGCTCGCGCAGGACGTGCGCGCGACATTCGCGGCGGCGGTTCCCGAGCGCCTGCGCGCGAGCACGAGCGCCATGATCGCCGTCGCCGGGACGGCGACCTCGATGGCGGCCATCGACCAGCAGCTCGAGCCGTACGACCCGGCGAAGGTCGACGGCTATCGCGTCTCGCTCGCGGCCTGCGAGCGCATCTCGCAGCGCCTGGCGGCGATGACCAATGCGGAGCGCCGCGAGGTCGCGGGCCTGCATCCGCAGCGCGCGCCGACGATCGTCGCCGGCACCGTCTTCATCGTGGAGGCGATGCGCGCGTTCGGCCTGGACGCCGCCGAGGTCTCCGAGCACGACATCCTGTACGGCGTGGCACTCGACGCCGCGGCCGCGCACGGCTGAGCGGCGGTCAGCACACCGTTCCGCGGCGCCTTGACCTGGGGGTCGGCTGCGGAGATACTCGCGCCAGGGTCCATCCCCGGCGGCGCCTCGGCGACGCCGCGTGCGGACCAGGCATGACTCGGGCCCACAGGCACGTACCCCTGCCCGACCTGTGGATCCGGAACAGCGAAGCCGCCTTTCGGGGCGGCTTCGTCTGTCTGCAGGGCTGCGTGGCGACCGCCGCCGGCCGTCGATCATCGCGTTCATCCACACCGAGATCGACCCGTGGACGCTGGGCGTCGCACGCGGCCGGGGGATAGTGGCAGAGCCACAGACCCCGGCACGCGGCCGGCGATCCAGCGCCGCGGATGCCCGGAGCCCCGCTCTAGGCGAGGTTGGACTTGCGGGGGTACACCACGTTCGGGTCCTGCAGGACGTTCACGAGCGCGGGCTTGCCGGCGCTGAACGCGCGGTCCAGGGCGGGGCGCAGCTCGCCGGGCTTGCGGACGAGCTCGCCGTGCCCGCCGAGCGCCTCGACGATCGTGTCGTAGCGTGTCTCGGGCCGCAGGTCGGCGACGACGGAGTAGCCATAGAGGAACTCCATCGGGTGCTTCTCCAGCGCCCAGATCCCGTTGTTGCCCATCACGCCGACGACGTTCACGCCGTGGCGGGCGAGCGTGTCGTACTCCATGCCGCTGAATCCGAACGCCCCGTCACCGTGCAGCAGGACGACCTGGCGCCCGGGGTGGGCGAGCTTGGCGGCGAGCGCGTAGCCGGTCCCGGAGCCCAGGCACCCGAACGGCCCCGGGTCGACCCAGCAGCCCGGCTCGTAGGAGTTGATGACGCGGCCCGCGTAGGAGACGAAGTCGCCGCCGTCGCCGATGACGATCGCGTCGCGGTCGAGCATCCCGTTGAGCTCGTGGTAGATGCGCATCGGGTGCAGCGGCGAGCGGTCGTCGCTGAGCTCGGCGGCCTCGGCCTCGCGCTTCTCGGTCTCGACGTTGCGCAGCTGCTCGACCCACGCCCCGGTGGCGTCCTCGATGCCGGCGGTGCCCTCGCGCAGCGCGTCGAGCGTCGCCCCGATGCCGCCGTAGAGCTCGGCGGCGACCGCGCGCGGGTGGTCGCGCAGCGGCTCGGCGCGGTCCAGGACGATGATCTCCGTGCTCTCGCCGAACGATCCGCCGAAGCCCAGGCGGAAGTCCATCGGCACCCCGATCACGATCGCCACGTCGGCGTTCGTCAGGCCCGCACCGCGGGCGCGCGAGAAGAACAGCTCGTGGTCGGCGGGGACGCAGCCGCGCGCCATGCCGTTGAGGAAGACGGGGATGCGGCGCTCGGTCGCCAGGCGCAGGAGCGCATGCTCGCCGTGCCCCCACCAGAGGTTCGTCCCGGCCATGATCACGGGGCGCTCGGCGTCGCGCAGCAGCGCGATCGCGCGCTCGACGCCGCTGGGAGCGATCGGCTCGGCGGCGGCGTCGGGGAGCGGCGGGCCGGCGGCGGGCTCCTCGGCCTCCATGAACACGTGGTCCAGCGGGAAGTCCAGGAAGGCCGGACCGGAGTGCGGGCGCATCGCGGTCGCGAGCGCGTCGTCGACGAGGCCGGGGATCTCGTCGGTCGAGCCGGCCGTGGCCGCGAGCTTCGTCAGCGGCCGCACGAACGGCACGTGATCGATCTCCTGCAGCGAGCCCTGGCCCCAGCGCATCGCCGGCGCGCGGCCGCCGAGCACCACGAGCGGCGAGTTGTTCATCTGGGCCGAGCCGAGTGCGCTCATCCCGTTCGTGACGCCCGGACCGGCGGTCAGCGCCGCGACGCCCGGGGTGCGGGTGATCTTCGCCCAGCCCTCGGCGGCGAACGCCGCCGCCTGCTCGTGGCGGGTGTCGACGAGGTCGATCCCCTCCTCGCGGCAGCCGTCGTAGATCGAGAAGAGGTGCCCTCCCGACAGCGTGAACAGCTTCGTCACCCCGTGGTTCTTCAGGCGGCGGGCGATCAGCCGGCCGCCGTGGAGCTTGGTCGGCTGCTCGGTGTCGGTGCTCATCCCGACATCCTATACGTCGCAGTACGTTTGTACCGCACCAATTCGCGGACGGTGGTTTCAACGCGCCGGACGGATGGGTAGCGCGACCTCCGGCAGAACCCTGCTAGTACCTAGTGCCCTGGGCGCGTCGCAGCGCGCCGGTACGGAAACCTCGAGCACGGAAGGAGCGCCATGCCCCCGGCTCCGCCCCCCAAGCGCCACCCCTACGACCAGTGGGCCCCGGACGCCCGGGCCCTGGACCTCGTCGGAGACAAGTGGACGCTGTTGATCGTCCGCGACCTCACCGGCGGACCTCGCAGATTCGTCGAGCTGCAGCGCACACTCCCCGGCATCTCGACCGAGCAGCTGCGCTCGCGGCTGAACCGCATGGTCGCGGACGGCCTGCTGACCCGCCAGCGCTACCGCGAGGTCCCGCCGCGCGTGGACTACGAGCTGACCGAGCGCGCGCGCGAGCTGCTCCCCGTCATCGGCGAGCTCGCGCGCTGGGGCTACCGCTGGAGCTGGAGCGCCCCGCGTCCCGGCGAGGCGGTCGACCTCGGCGCCATCTTCCGCGCGGCCTCCGGCCTGTCCCTCCCCCCGAGCACCCGCGGCGTCCTGCACGTCATCGTGGTGCACCCCGAGCGCGGGGCGCTGCACTACGGCATCCGCGCCCGTGACGGGGCGCTGGAGTACGACGAGCGGCCCGTGACCGACGCGCAGGCGACGATCAGCGCGCCCGAACGCGCCTGGATCGAGGCGCTCGGGCCTGCGGGCTCGCGCACCGAGCTCGAGGTGACCGGCGACTCCGCGTTCGCGCGCGCGGTGCTCGACGCGATCGCCGCGGGGATCGACCAGCACTCCGCGCGCCGCGCGGCGGCCTAGCGCCGCGCCGCCGTGGAATCACTCATCCAGCCGGCGCGCGGAGCCGGCTGCGGATCTCACCGGCGTCGAGCCCCTCGATCCGCAGCGTCTTCTCGCGCGAGCGCTCCCCACGCAGCAGCACGACGCGCGACCGAGCGATGCCGAGCGCCTTCGCGACGGCCTTCACGAGCGCGGCGTTGGCCTCACCATCGACCGGCGGGGCGCTGACGCGCACGGCCAGCGAGCCGTCCTCCAGCAGCTCGACGGCCGGTCGCGCCGCGCGCGGGGTGAGGCGCACGCGCACGTCGGCCACGGCGCCTACAGGTCCAGCGTCACGTGGACGACGCCGCCCTCGGAGGGCTCGGCGTGGGCACCGAGCCGCTGCGCGAGTGCCAGCATCGGATCGTTCGCGGCGAGCACCTCGCCCGTCAGGCGCGAGATCCCATTGGCGCGTGCGGCCTCCATCAGCTCGAGCATCAGCGCGCGGCCGGCGCCGCGGCCCTGCCACTCGTCGGTGATGGTGACGGCGAACTCCGCCTCGTCGGTCGTGCCCGCGGGCCGGACGTAGCGCGCGATGCCGACGCCCTGGCCCGTCACCGGATCACCGGCTCCGAGCGCCTCGCGATCGCGATGGTCGATGTCCATCAGCTCCTCGACCCAGTGACGCGGGAGCGTCGGCACGACCGTGAAGAAGCGCTCGTACCGCGTGCGCGCGCTGAGCTCGTCGAAGCCGTGGATCAGCAGCTCGGCGTCGTGGGGTTCCAGCGGCCGGATCTCGATCTCCGTGCCGTCCTTCAGGCGGGCGAGCCGGCGCATGCGAGGCAACCTACGCGAAGCGCGGTGCATGCGGCGTGCAGGGCTTCATGCAGGGTCCCGGCGCGCGGATTCCGACAGGACGGACGCTAGTCTGCATCCGTCGTAGGACATGCCGAGTCTCGGTCCGCCCCGTGCGAACCGGGAGCGGGGGACCCATTCGTTGGGGCGAAGCGACTCGATCAGGGTCGCCGCGCGAGCTCTTCGCGCGAGCCCGTCAGCTCACCCCGTAGGCGCCCCAAGAGCTGTCATGCATCGAGCCCCCGATCGAACCCGAACCAGCGGCCGTCTCCTGCAGGTCCTCGCACTCGCTGCGCTGGTCCTGCTCGGCGCCACGCCCGCGCTCGCCAAGAACGACCCCGGCAGCGGCGTGATGACCGGGGGCGCGGCCATCCCCGGCGCACCGAGCCTGACGGGCGCGGCCTGCGCCAAGCAGCAGCCCTGGACGTGCGCCCGCGGTCAGGTGCTGACGCTGAGTGGCGACAGCCTGCAGGGCGTGCAGGCGATCGTCTTCCTGGGCCACCCCGGCGCGAGCGACGACGTACGGGTGCGCATCGGCGCGCACGCCGCCCAGGCCGGCGAGCTCATGACAGTCGTGCCGCGCAGCGCCCAGAGCGGCCGCGTGCGCGTGATCAGCGCGCTGGGCAGCCCCGTCGTGTCGGCGCGCCCGCTCACCGTGGTCGCCGAGCTGCCGGCGACCGACGACGCCGGCGGGCTCTCGAAGCTCATCGCCGGCGGGCAGCGGCAGGCGTCCGTCGCGTACACGACCTCGGCGACCCCGCCCGCCGGGGCGCGCGTCGAGGCCGTGCGCGTGAGCTCGGGCGCCGTCGTGCGCAGCTGGCCGCTGACAACCGGCGGCGGCGAGATCCGGTGGGACGGCTTCGCCCACGACGTCCCCGCAGCGACCGGCACGTACGTCCTGCGGCTCAACGACGCCGCCGCGCCCGTCGCGGCCATCAGCGCGGGGTCCGACGCGCAGTTCGACCTCGTCGAGGGCTTCTTCCCGATCCGCGGCGCCCACCAGCTCGCCAGCACGCCGACCCAGCGCTTCGGCGGCCCGCGCGGTCATCAGGGCAGCGACAACTTCGCGGCCTGCGGCACGCCGCTGGCGGCCTGGACCAAGGGTGTCGTGCAGATCGTCGGCTTCCAGGGCGCGGCCGGCAACTACGTCGTCGTCGCGCGTCCGGACGGCGAGGCGTACGTCTACATGCACATGCGCGCCCGGGCGCTCGTGAACGTCGGGCAGAAGGTCTTCGCCGGCGAGCGTCTCGGCTACGTCGGCGACACCGGCGACGCCGAGGGCTGCCACCTGCACATCGAGACGTGGACGACCCCGGGGTACTACAGGGGCGGCCATCCGGTCGACTCGCTGCCGTTGATGAAGCGGCTCGACGGCTTCAGCTGATGCACCGCGCGTGACATCGGGCACCCTCTGAGCCTGCGTCGAACACTCGCCCGCGACGACCTCCGCGCTCCGCGGGGCGAGTGCCACCCGCTGATCGAGCTGCTGCTCGCGCGCGTCGCCGGAGGAAGCCGGCGCGGCGCGCGCAGCGACGGGGCCCTCGTCGCCCTGGCGA
Organism: Solirubrobacteraceae bacterium; assembly: GCA_036510915.1. GTDB lineage: Bacteria > Actinomycetota > Thermoleophilia > Solirubrobacterales > Solirubrobacteraceae > F1-60-MAGs163. Next base: position 11,686 of record DATCDC010000032.1, read on the forward strand.
TCGAGGGCGGGGGGCTGCGCGGCGTCGTCTCGGGCGGCATGTGCGTGCTGCTGGAGAAGGCCGGCCTGATCGACGCGGTCGACGTCATCTACGGGACCTCGTCGGGCGCCCTCAACGGATCGTTCACCGCAGCCGGGCAGGCGGCGCTGGGGGCGACGAACTACCTCGACACGAGCAACCCGCAGTTCGCCAACCCGTTTCGCATGCTGACCGGCCGCGCCGTCCTCGATCTGGACTTCCTCTTCGAGGAGCTGATCTTCAACCGCACGCCGTACGACCCTGCGGGCCTGGCTGCGGGCCCGCCGTTCCGTGCCCTCAGCGTCAGCCTCGACACCTCCGAGCTCGTCGTCATGCGCGACTTCGCCGACGTCGGCGAGCTCATGGCCGCGGTGCGCGCGAGCTGCTCGCTGCCGCTCCTCGCCGACGCGCCAGCGTCGTTCCGGGGGGAGCCCATGTCCGACGGCAGCCTGATCGAGTCGATGCCCTACCGCGCGGCGCTCGCCGACGGAGCCACGCACGTGCTCGTCCTGCGCTCGCATTCCGCCGGGCACCGCATGGACGACGTCCCCCGTGCCCTCCTCGAGCTCGCGCGCAGGACGGCGCACCCCGCGGTCGTCTCGCTCCTGCGGGGCCGGCCGGAGCGTTACAACGCCGACGCCGCGCAGCTCGAGCAGGCCGGGGCCGGCGAGCCGGGCCTCCTCCAGATCGCGCCGCCCGCCGGCGCGGCCTACCTGCCGCTGGTCGGCACCCCCGGCCTCGGTCAGCTCGAGCTGTCCGGCCGTGCGGTCCGCCAGGGACTCCTGGTCGGGGCGACGGCCGCGGCCGCGGCGTTCGGCCTGCCCGCCGTCGACGTGGTCTGGCAGCCCGAGGTCTACCGCACCACCTGAGCGGAGGGGTCCCGCCGGGTCCACCGACGGGCCGAATCCGAACCGAACCGAATGCCCGGGGAGGGTCTTGAACCCCCACGCCCCTCACGGGACAGCCGGGTTTAAGCCGGCCGCGTCTGCCAGTTCCGCCACCCGGGCCCGGGCGAGCCATCTTGCGGCTCCGGGCGGCCAGGGTACTGTGTCCAGATGGCTCGAAGGCGCCCCAAAGGGGCGCAACCTTCCGATGCACACGGTGTTGTTGTCGACAGGTCCCCTGTGGAAGTCTCTGCCATCAACAGCGCCGGCATGGCCGGCATTCGCGGTCCGAGCCCGTTCCTGCGCCTGCAGTCGGACGAGAAGCTCGTCGCCCTCACGCGCCGCGGCAACCAGGCCGCGTACGAGGCGCTGGTCTCCCGCTACAGCGCGCGCATCATCGCGTTCACGCGCCACATGCTCGGGTCCAAGGAGGACGCCGAGGACGTGACGCAGGAGACGTTCGCCGCCGCGTACAACGCGATGATCGCGGACGAGCGCCCGCTGAACGTCAAGCCATGGCTGTACCGGATCGCGCGCAACCGGTCGCTGAACCACATGCGCCGCCAGCAGGCGATCGGCGTCGATTCGTTCGAGCATCACGTCGCCGACCACGGGCAGACGGTCGACGACAAGGTCGCAAAGCGCGAGGACTTCCGTCTGCTGATGGGCGACATCGGCGAGCTCGCCGAGACGCAGCGCACGGCGCTGCTGCTGCGCGAGATCGACGCGCTCTCCTACGAGCAGATCGCCGAGGCCATGGAGACGACGGTGCCGAGCGTGAAGTCGCTGCTCGTGCGCGCCCGCGTCTCGCTCGCCGAGGCCGCCGAGGCGCGCCGGCTCACCTGCGAGGAGGTTCGCGAGGAACTGGGCGAGGTCGCCGAGGGCCTGGCGCGGATGTCGCCGCCCGTCCGCCGGCACCTGCGCGACTGCGACCGCTGCTCGGCGTTCCGCAAGTCGCTGCGCGACAACAACAAGGCGATGGCGCTCATGCTGCCGATCGGCCCGCTCCTGATCCTCAAGAAGCTCATGATGGCCCAGCTCGGGACGACGGCGAGCGCCGGCAGCGGCGCCGCCGCTGCGGGCTCCGCCGCAGCCGTCACGACCGCCGGGTCGGCCGGCGCCGGCAGCGCGATCTCCGCGGGCGTCGCCACGATCGCCTCCAAGGCCGTCGCGACGGTCGCGGCTGCCGCGATCGTCACCGCCGGTGCCGTCGAGGTCAACCACGCGACCACGCAGCCCTCCCGCCGCTCCCCGGCCTCCTACGTCGCGCAGGCGCCGGTCGCGCCCGCGCCGCGGCCGGTCGTCGTCGCGCCCAGGAAGGTCGTCGCACCGAAGGTCGCCGCCAGGCCGAAGAGCACCGGCGGCCTGAAGGCGGACACCGCGCTGAGCGACAAGAAGAAGGATCCGGCGACGACCACGACGACCCCGACGCCGCCTCCCGCGCCGCCGGTCACGACGCCGACGGCGACGGAGCCCACGACGACGACCCCCACCGAGCCGGCGGGGCCGCAGGAGCAGGTCGACAACGTGCAGCTGCCGACGACGACGCCGGACACCGGCGTGCCGGTCACGCCGCCGACCACGACGACGCCGACCCCGCCGCTGCCGCCGACGACCACGACGCCGGTTCCCCCGCCGACCGCCACGACGCCGACGGATCCGGCGCCGCCGGTGGACCCGCAGCCGACGCCCGCGCCGGCGCCCTAGCCGCTGCGTCAGCCGACGCGGTCGCCGAGCGCAGCCCCCGGCTCGGGGCTGAGGAGGAGGATGCCCTCGGCGCTGTAGGTCCCCAGCACCAGGACCTCGGAGCGCACCGGCCCGATCTGCCGCGGCGGGAAGTTCACGACGCCAAGCACGACGCGCCCGCGCAGGTCCGCGGCGGGGTAGTTCGTGATCTGCGCCGATGAGCGCCGGACCCCGATCTCCTCGCCGAAGTCGACGCGCAGCTTCCACGCGGGCCTGCGGGCCTCGGGGAACGCCTCGACCTCGATGATGCGCCCGACGCGGATGTCGACCTTCGCGAAGTCCTCGAAGGTGATCTCGTCGCTCGCGCTCACGCTAGGGACGCTCCGTCCCCAGCCTGAAGGACCGGTAGACGAGCTTCGTCGGCCCGTTCGAGCCGACCCCGTCGACGTTCGGAATCGTGGGCGAGCGGGTCGCGAGCAGCGTGATGTCGGCGCCGTCGCGCACGCCCGGCTTGTCCTCGAAGAGGAGCGCGCGCCGGCCGTAGACGGTGTGCCCGTTCTGCGTCGTCTGGAACTGGATCTGGTAGCCGGGCTGGCCGTTGACGCGTGCGCGGCCCTCCGAGCGCAGGATGAAGTTCGGGTCCGCGCGGCGCATCTCGGTGATCAGGCCGCTGGCGAAGACGGGCAGCGTCCCGGCGGGGTCGCCGGTGTACGGCGGAAGGCGCACCGGCCGGACCGTCACGAGCGCGGGGGCGGCGGTCGACGCCGGCGAGCGCAGTCGCAGCTCGTCGCCGGCGACCGGGGCGATCCGGTCGAGCTTGTCCGCCTGGTAGACGACGTTGAACGCCAGCGGGCTCCTGACGACGATCGTGTCGCGCGGCTCGGCGCCGCTGCGCGCCACCAGCACGATCGCGATGACCAGCAGGACGGCGCCGACGGCGAGCCCGATCCGCGCCCAGCGCGGCAGGCGCCGCCAGTGCGGGCCGGCGATCTGCGGAAGCGTGGGACCGAACTCTGGGCGGACGAGCGAGGACATCGGGCGCTGAGGATAGGCGCCGCGCGCGGGCGCCCGTCAGTTCCCGAGGTCGAACAGCGCTTCGAGGTCGTGCTTGGAGAACGCCTCGAACGCGACGAGCGTCTGCGTCCGCGTGATGCCCGAGAGCGAGGCGATCTGACCGGAGACGACCTCGGCGAGCAGCTCGTGGCGCGGCACCCGCACGAGCGCGACGAAGTCCCACTCGCCCGTGACGGAGTAGGCCTCGGCCACTCCCGCGATGTCCGCGAGCTCGCCGCCGAGGGTCGTCATGACGTCGCGGTCGGCCTCGATCAGGACGATCGCGGTGATCACCGGAGCTCCAGCGTCCCGCCCGGGTCGAGCACGACGACCTGGGCCTTCCCCGTCGCCTGGACGTCGGACGCGAAGGCCGCAGCGTCGGTCTCGATCGGCGGGAAGGTGTTGTAGTGGATCGGCACGATCTGGGGCGCGCCGATCCACTCGGCGGCGACGACCGCGTCGAAGCGGTCCATCGTGTAGTGGCCGCCGATCGGCACGAGCGCGAGGTCGAGCTGGTCGCGCTTCCCGGGCAGGGCGATGTCGCTGAAGAGCGCGGAGTCGCCGACGTGGTAGATCGTCTTGCCGCCGATGTTCACGACGATGCCGGCCGGGGTGTTGACGGTGCCCTTCGGCGAGGTGGAGGTGTGCCAGGCGGGCACCCACCGCGCCCAGCCCCAGTCGAAGGTGACCGTGCCGCCGAGGTTCGGGTCGCGGACGTCGTGGCCCACCGGCAGGTCGGCGGCCAGGTCGGCGGCCAGCTCGACGATCGCGACGACGTTTGCGCCCGTGCGCTCGGCGATCGCGAGGGTGTCGCCGACGTGGTCGGCGTGGCCGTGCGTGATCAGGATCGTGTCCGCTGCGATGTCCGCCGCGTCGGCCGCCGCTTTGGGGTTGCCCGTCAGGAACGGGTCGATGAGCACGGTCGTGCCCTCGTGCTCGAGGGCGAATGCGGAGTGGCCCAGGTAGCGGACCGTGACACTGCTCATGCTGCCCTACCTCCTGCGTTGTCGATATCGGTCTGGCGGCGGAGCTCGGCGGCGAGCTCGAGCCCGACGGCCACGCCGACGAGCATGCCGATGCGCGTCTCCTCGGCGACGAGCGTGCGCACACCGGTGAGCCGCTCGGCCGGGTCGGTCAGCCCCGCGACGCGCGCCGTCTCGCCGTCGTGGGCGGCGTCGAAGAAGCCGCCGGCCTGCAGCGCGTCGCCCAGGATCCGCTGGAGGCCCGGCGCCGCGTGCGTGACGACCTCCTGCGCGTGGGCGAACCGCTCGCCGTCGGCCAGCGCCGCGACGGCGGCGTCGACCTGCTCGGCGGTGTAGCGGTCCTCGCCCATGGCGGCCAGCCTAGTGGACCCATCCGCAAGTCCGCCGGGAACCCGCCGGACTTGCGGACAGATCCACTAGCCGCTCACCGGCGCGCGAGCGGGACCCCGGCGAGCAGGCCGAGGACGAGGCCGACGGCGCCGGCGGTGGGGCTGGCCTCGGTGGCGACGAGCGGCATGAGCAGGATCACCAGCGCGATCACGCCGGCGCCGATCAGGTCGGCGTCGGGCTCGCCACCGCGGCGCAGCTCCATCGTCGGGCGCACCGCCCACGCGGCCAGCAGTCCGAGCGCCGCCCCGTTGGCGCCCAGCGCGAGCGGCACGGTCTCGAGCGCCGCGGCCGCGGCGATCCCGCCCATGCCGCACAGGCAGAAGAGCAGCACGACGACGACCGGGCCGTGGCGCTGCTCGAGCAACCCGCCGAACAGCGCGATCGCGACGATCACCGCGACGGCGTACCAGAGGTCCTGGAAGAAGAACGGGGCGGTCGCGACGCGCCACCACTCCCCGTCGGGCTTGCCGACGACGCCGACGTCGACGACGGAGAAGACCGCCATCGCGATCGTGCCGAGCGCGCACGCCGTCGCCAGGACGATCGTCGCGATCGGGCGGTGCGAGGCGTCGGGGCGGATCCCGGGGATCTCGCCGGCGCGCAGCTTGCCCAGCCGCGGCGCCCGCGGCCTGGCCGGCTTGCGGCGGTCGCCGAGGTCGGTGCCCTCCAGCTTCGGCGCCCGCTTGCGCAGCCGCGTGCCGCAGTACGGGCACTCGGTGACGTAGCTCGAGACCTCCGAGCCGCAGTTCTTGCAGACGACGAACAGATCGGGCGCCTGGGGCATCGGCCTCCGATGGTACCCCGGAGCGCACCCCGGCGTGCGCGCCAGCGCGAGCGCGGCGCGTCAGGGCGCTGCCGTCGCCTCGACGATCTCCTGCATGACCTCGCGGAAGTCGTGGTTGGCCTCGTAGACGACCATCTGCCGGACCGACCCGGTCCCGCGCCGCAGCAGGTCCTCGATGCCGTCGAGCTCGGCCGCCGAGCCGAGGTCCTCCGCGTGCGGTCGCAGCCGCGCGAGCAGCCGCTCGGTCAGGGCCTTTGCGCCGATGCGCTCGTGCGTGGGCAGGTCGACGAGCTCGGCGTCGAGACCGTGCCGGGCGGCGAGCCACTTGTTCTCGTCGAGCATCTGCCACGGGTACTCCGAGAGCTGGCTGCCCGCGTCGAAATGCTCGCACAGCTCCTTGACCATCGCTTGGATCAGCGCGGCCAGGGCGAGCGTGTGCTCGACCCGCGTCTGGCTGTCGCAGACGCGGATCTCGACGGTGCCCAGGCGCGGATGCGGGCGCACGTCGTACCAGAGGTACGTGTAGTCCTCGATCACCCCGCTGGCCATCATGAAGTCGATCTCGCTCGAGAAGTCGTCCCAGTCGCGGTAGCTCGGCGGCACCCCGACGCGCGGGAACGCCCGGAAGATCGGCGTGCGCGTCGAGTGCAGGCCCGAAACGTCCGCTCGCCAGAACGGCGAGTTCACCGACAGCGCCAGCAGGACGGGGATGTGGACGCGCATGCCGTTGGCCACGTGGATCGCGCGGTCGGCGCCCTCGACCCCGACGTGGACGTGCATGCCGAAGAGGAGCTCCTGGCGCGCGACGAAGCGCAGCGCCGAGACGATGTCGCGGTAGCGGTCGCGGCCGACGATCCGCTGGTCCTCCCACATCGCGAACGGGTGCGTCCCGGCGGAGCCGATCGTCAGGCCGTGACGGGCGGCCGTCTCGCGGACCTGGGCGCGCAGCGCGCGGAGCTGCTCCCCGGCGATGGCCGTGTTGGGGCACGGATCGGTCGAGATCTCGAGCACCGACTCCATGAGCTCCGGCTTGATGTCGCCGAGCGGCGCATCCTCGAGCAGCAGCTCGATCGCGTTCGCGAGGTCGTACCCCTCGGAGTCGACGATCATCAGCTCCTCCTCGATGCCGAGGGTGTAGCTGGGTCCGGTGAACGCATGGTTCATGGTCGCGGGAGCGTACCCGGCCTCCCACCCTGGCGATCATCCGTGGTCTTCCACAGTCACACGTGGGCGCCCGGCGGGTACCGTTCAGGTGGCACGCACCGAAAGCAACCGGGAGAAGACCCAGTGGCCACCGCCCAGATGACGTCGTCGCGCCTCGAGGAGCTCCTCGGCGACGACGCCGACACCCTGCTCAACCATCGCTGCGAGACGATCGACGCGACCAACCTGCACCTGCCGGGGCCCGACTTCGTCGACCGGCTCTGGATCGACTCCGACCGCTCGCCGCAGGTGCTGCGCAACCTTCAGGCGCTCGCCGGCCACGGCCGCCTTGCGGGGACCGGCTACGTGTCGATCCTTCCGGTCGACCAGGGCATCGAGCACTCCGCCGGCGCGAGCTTCGCGCCCAACCCCCTCTACTTCGACCCCGAGAACATCATCAAGCTCGCGATCGAGGGCGGCTGCAACGGCGTCGCCTCGACGGTCGGCGTGCTCGGCTCGGTCTCGCGCCGCTACGCACACAAGCTGCCGTTCATCTGCAAGCTCAACCACAACGAATTCCTCTCCTACCCCAACGCCTACGACCAGATCGCATTCGGGTCGGTCCAGAAGGCCTACGACCTCGGCGCGGCAGGCGTCGGCGCCACGATCTACTTCGGCTCGCAGGAGTCGCGCCGCCAGATCGTCGAGATCGCCAAGGCGTTCGAGGAGGCCCACCGGCTCGGCATGTTCACCGTGCTGTGGTGCTACCTGCGCAACTCGGGCTTCAAGGTCGACGGGGTCGACTACCACACGGCCGCCGACCTCACCGGACAGGCGAACCACCTCGGCGTCACGATCGAGGCGGACATCATCAAGCAGAAGCTGCCCGAGCTGAACGGGGGCTACAACGCGCTCAACCAGAACGGCCAGTCGTACGGCAAGACGAGCAAGCTCGTGTACTCCGAGCTGACGACCGACCACCCGATCGACCTCACGCGCTACCAGGTCGCCAACTGCTACCTCGGGCGCTCCGGGCTCATCAACTCCGGCGGCGCGTCGTCGGGCGCGACCGACCTCGCCGAGGCGGTCCGCACGGCGGTCATCAACAAGCGCGCCGGCGGCATGGGCCTGATCTCCGGCCGCAAGGCCTTCCAGCGCCCCATGGAGGAGGGCGCCGCCCTGCTGCACGCGATCCAGGACGTCTACCTCTCACCCGAGGTCACGATCGCGTAGCGCCTGCAGCGCTCTGTGGCGGGGTGGCGGCGCGCTGCCCCGCCCGTACGCGCCCTGGCACCGCTCAGCGGGTCCGGCGGCCTAGGGTGGCGCGGTGCGCTGGACGATCCTTCTTCCCTGGCTCGCCGTCGCCGCCCTGGCCGTGACGGTCGTCCTCGGCGGCTGCGGGCGCGCCGGCGCCGGCGGCGACCTCACGACGGCGCCGGGCAGCACGACGAGCGCGCGCGTCGAGCGTGTCGTCGACGGCGACACGGTGGTCGTGCGCATCGGCGGGCGGCGGGAGCGGGAGCGGGTGCGCTACATCGGCATCGACACGCCGGAGTCGGTCAAGCCGGACACGCCGGTGCAGTGCTACGCCAAGGCGGCGAGCCGTGAGAACGACCGGCTGGTCGCCGGGCGCGAGGTGCGCCTCGTCTTCGATCGCGAGGCACGCGACGTCTACGGGCGCCTGCTGGCCTACGTCTACCGCGCGTCCGACGGGCTGTTCGTGAACCGCGATCTCGTGCGCCTCGGGTACGCGAAGACCCTCGTAATCCGGCCAAACGTCGCCCACGAGCGGGAGTTCGCGGCGCTGCGCCGGACGGCACAGTCGCGCGCACTGGGCCTCTGGGGCGCCTGTTGACCCGCTAACGTTGCCGATGATGGCCACGCGCCTTCGCCAGAGCATCCACGAGTTCGAGGCGGCCTTCCACGAGGAGACCGAGGCCGACCGACAGCGCCGCGAGGAGTTGCAGCACCGCGCGCAGGTGCGCACCTACACGCGCCGTCTCGACCGCCAGCACAAGCACGGGACCCTGCGCTTCGCCCTGCTCGTCCTGTTGCTGATCGCCGTCGCGGTCGGGGTCACGATCGCCATGTTCGAGACCCTGTACTACGTGATGGGCTGAGTTCCGGCGGTTCGCCCGGCGGGCGGACTGCCGCGCTCTCCACCGATGTCGCGCGCCGGTCGGCCTACTGCGCCGGAGCGGAAGCCTGAGCGGGCGCGGAAGCCGGAGCCGGCACGACGCCCGGGTCGATCTCCCGCTGGCGCTCCGACTGGATCTCGAGGTAGACCTCTTTGCGGAACACCGGAATGTCGCGGGGGGCCTGGATCCCGATCCGGACCTTCTCGCCCATGATCGACAGCACCGACACCTCGATGTCGTCGCCGATCATGATGCTCTGATTGGACTTGCGGGTCAGGACCAGCACTGCAACACCCCCAAAACGGGCGCTCCCAGAGCGCGGAAGTCCAAACTACCAATGCCCAGTGTGCAGGCGCAACTGCAGGTTTCGCAGGGAGGGCGCGGAACAGCGACGCAGGCGCTCCGATAACCTGACGCCTCGCATGGCACGACGCTCACTCCGGCCCCACATGAACCAGATCCGCACCTGGGTGCGCCAAGGGCGCACCGACGCCTGGATCGCCCATCAGCTCGAGGTCACCGGGCAGCAGATCGAAGCCTTCAAGAAGGAGAACGATCTCGGCGCCGACGCCGACGTCGAGGCCAACGGCGTCGACTTCGACGATGAGATCGATCTGCGCGCCGAAGACGACGCGCAGATCGCCGCCGAGCTCGAGGCCGAGCAGGCCGCGAAGGCCGCGGAGGAGGAGCGCCGCGCCGCCCAGCGCGCCGCCCGCGACGACGACGAGGAGGCCGGCGACGAGGACGAGGACGGCGGGGACCGCCCGCGCCGTCGCGGCCGTCGCGGCGGCCGCGGCCGCAGCCGCCGTACCGCCTCCCCCGAGCTCGAGGGCACGTTCGACCACGGCGAGGAGGGCTACGGGCTGTGGCTCGATCCAGCGGTCGCCGACAACGCCGTGTACGCCGAGCACTGGGCCGGGCACCGCGGGGTCACCGTCGTCATCGAGGAGGATCAGATCGTGATCCGCCGCGCCGGTGACGACGCCGACGACGAGGACTGAGCCGCCCGGTCTAGGCCTCGAGCCGCCGCCCGCCGGCGTAGTTGGCCGCGCCGCGCACGTAGCGCGCGAAGGCGGCGTCGGCCACGCGCCCGTCCCACGTCCACGAAGCTCCGGGCGCGACGCGCGCGGCGAGCTCCAGGCACCACGCCGTGCCGGCCTCGTAGAGGTCCACGAGCTCGTCGACGGTGAACGCCCCGCCGAGCCGGCGGCGCAGCTCGGCGACGATCTCATCCTCCACCCGCTGAAGCGCCCGCACCTGCTCGGGCGGCGCATCCACGACGAACCGCTCGCCCACGCGCCACTGCTGAATCGCCGTCTCGTAGGCCACCGCGGTCGAGGGTAGCGCCGGCCCGCGCGGACCGTTCGCGCACGGCCGGCGCCCCTGGGCCGGGTCAGTTGTCCGGCAGGCCCTTCACGACGTAGGCGCGCTCGCCGGGGCGCACCATGCCGAGGCGGCGCGCCTCGCGCTCGAGCGCCTTCGGGCTCTGCAGGGCCTTCATGCGCCGCTGCAGGCGCTGATGCTCCTGCTCGAGGCGCACGACGTCCGCGCGCCGGCGCGCGGCCTCGCCGCGGGTCGACCACACCGACAGCAGCGGCGCGATGTAGAGCAGGGCGACGACGCCGAACATCCCGATCAGCATCGCCCGGCCGACGCGGTCCCAGCGGATCCCGGACGCGCGCAGGCCGCCCGCGACCGCCCGGGGGCGCGCTGCCGGCCTCGGGGCCGTGGCGGGGCGCGTCGCGCGAGCGCTGCGGGCGGATGCCATTGCCGCGCGATTCGCCGCGCGGTGGGCGTCTCCTGCCGCTGGGCGCGAACTACCGCCGGAAGACCGACCCGCCGGGGAACACCGCGTCGGCGCCCAGCACCTCCTCGATGCGCAGCAGCTGGTTGTACTTGGCGACGCGATCCGAGCGCGCGGGCGCGCCCGTCTTGATCTGGCCGCAGCCGGTGGCGACCGCGAGGTCGGCAATCGTCGTGTCCTCGGTCTCGCCCGAGCGGTGCGACATCACCGCGGTGTAGCCGGCGTCGCGCGCCATCGCGATCGCGTCGAGCGTCTCAGTCAGCGTGCCGATCTGGTTGACCTTGATGAGGATCGAATTGCCCACGCCGAGATCGATCCCGCGCTGCAGGCGCTCGGTGTTCGTGACGAAGATGTCGTCGCCGACGAGCTGGACCGCGTCGCCGAGGTGCTCCGTCAGCACCTTCCAGCCGTCCCAGTCCTCCTCCGCCATGCCGTCCTCGAGCGAGACGATCGGGTAGCGCCCGGTCATCTCCTCCCAGTAGGCGGCGAGCTCCGCGGCGCTGAGCGTGCGCCCCTCGTGCTCGAGGACGTAGCTCCCGTTCTCGAAGATCTCGCTGACCGCCGGGTCGAGCGCGATCGCCAGGTCGGTTCCCGGCGCGTACCCGGCCGCCTGGATGCCGGCGAGCAGCACCTGGATGGCCTCCTCGTTGGACCCGAGGTCCGGCGCGAAGCCGCCCTCGTCGCCGACCGTCGTCGCCAGCCCGCCGTCGTGCAGGGTCTTCTTCAGCGCGTGGTAGGTCTCCACGCACATGCGCAGGCCCTCGGAGAACGAGCTCGCGCCGACCGGCATGACCATGAACTCCTGGAAGTCCACCTTGTTGTCGGCGTGGACGCCGCCGTTGAGGACGTTCATCATCGGTACGGGCAGGATGTGCGCCTCGGGGCCGCCGAGATGGCGCCACAGCGGCAGCCCCGCGTCGGCGGCGGCCGCGTGCGCGGAGGCCAGCGACGCGCCGAGGATCGCGTTCGCGCCCAGGCGCGACTTGTTCGGGGTGCCGTCGAGCGCGATCAGCGCCTCGTCCAGTCCGCGCTGGTCGTCTGCGTCGAGGCCCGCGATCGCGGTCGCGATCTCCCCGTTGACGTTCGCGACGGCGTTCAGGACGCCCTTTCCTCCGAACGCCGCACCGCCGTCGCGCAGCTCGGTGGCCTCGAACTCGCCGGTCGAGGCTCCGGAGGGCACGGCCGCGCGCCCGCGGGCGCCGGAGGCCAGCACGAGCTCGACCTCGACCGTGGGGTTCCCGCGGCTGTCGAGGATCTGGCGGGCGTGGACGCGGTCGATCTGGCTCACGATTCGGTCTCCTTGATGAGTGCGGCGTTGGCGTAGAAGCGAAGTTGGGCCTCGAACGGCAGCGCGTCCCAGCGCTCGCCGGCCTCCTCCGCGAGGCGCTCGGCGTCCTCGACGCGGGCACGGAACCGCCCCGCGGAGGCGCGCAGCGCGAGCTCGGGGTCGACCTTGAGCTTGCGCGCGACGTTGACGGCGGCGAAGAGCACGTCGCCGACGGCCTCGAACGCCGTCTCGCGGCCCTGCGTCTCGGTGGCGGCCTCGAGCTGCTCGAGGCCGGCGTGCAGGGCCGAGAGCGGCCCGTCGACGCCTTCGAGGTCGAAGCCGGAGCTCGCGGCGCGGCGCTGGACCTTGCGCGCGAGCAGCGGCCCGGGCAGGTTCTCCGGAACCTCGCCGAAGATCCCCGACTCGCGGCCCGGCTCGCCGGACTTGATCGCGTCCCAGTTGCGCAGCACCTGCGCGGCGTCGTCGGCCTCGGTGTCGCCGAAGACGTGCGGATGGCGGCGGATGAGCTTCTGGCGGCAGTGCTCGGCGACCGCGGCCAGGTCGCCGGCGCCCCGCTCCTCCATCAGCAGCGACAGGAAGTGGACCTGGAAGAGGACGTCGCCGAGCTCGTCGAGGAGCCTCGCGTCGTCGCCCGCGTTGGCGGCGTCGGCGAGCTCGTAGGCCTCCTCGACGGTGTGCGGGACGATCGAGCGCTCGTCCTGCTCGCGATCCCACGGGCACTCCCGGCGCAGGCGCCGCGTGAGGTCGTCGAGCTGGGCGAGCGCCTCCTGGATCTCGGGCCGGCTCACCGCGGGAACGCTACTGCGCGCCCGCGGCGGGCGGCTGTCCGGTCCTGCGCTACTTCGAGGTCGTGGTGCCCGAGGTCGCCGTCGTCGTCTGCGGGACCGCGCCCGGAGCGACGGCCGTCGTGGCCTTCGTGGTCTTGTAGTTCGAGCAGTCCGCGACGGTGTAGTCCTTCTGGCAGTCCGTCTTGGCCTTCCAGCGGTCGGTGTACTCCTTGCCGAACTTCGTGAGGACCGTCTGCTGCTTGGTCTGCAGGAGGATCTGCTTGATCGACGCGGCCGTCGCAGCGTTGAGCGGGGTCACCTTGGCCGGCTTGACGCTGTCGACGCGCACGACGTACCAGCCGTCGGCCGTCTTGAACGCCTTGGTGAGCTGGCCCTTCTGGGCGCCGAAGACGCCCTGCTCGAACTGCGGCGAGCCCTGGCCCTTGACGACGTTGCTGAGCAGGCCGCCGTTGTCCTTGGCAGCCGGGTCGATCGAGTACTTCTTGGCGACCGTGGCCCACGGCGTGCCGGCGGCGATCGCGGCGCGGGCCTTGTTCGCCGTCGCCTCGTCCTTGGCCAGCACGACGTGCAGGTTGCGCGACTCGGGCGTGGTGAACTGCTTGGCCTTGTTCTTGTCGTAGTAGGCCGAGATGTCGGACTGGCTGACGTTCGCCGCGCCCTTGGTCACCTTGGCGGTGATCTTCTGCTCGAGCAGCTGCGCCCGCTGGCGGTACATGAGGTCGGCCTCGGTCTGGCCCGAGGTCTTGAGGAACTTCACGTAGTCGGCGGTCTTGGGGAACGCCTGCGTGCGGGCCTTGGCGAAGGCGGTCTTGAGCTCGGCGTCGGAGATCGTGATGCCCTGCCGCGCGGCCTCGGCCTCGAGCCACTGCGAGCGCAGCAGGAACGAGACGACCTGGTCCTTCTGCTGCTGGTACTGGGCCTGGCAGGTCTTCTTATAGGTCGCGTCTGTGGGCGTCGGCTGGCCCTTGACGGGCTTGGGGGCGGCAGCCTTCGCGGCGGCGATGCACTTTGTGAAGTTGGGCGGATCGGGCGCGGTGGCGGCGGTTGCGCCCTGCGCGGCCGACTTCTGGGAGATCGCGAGCCAGTGCGCGAACGTCGTCTTGGCGATCGTCGTGTTGTCGACCTTGGCGATGTCGCTGCTGGGGACCGAGTCACCGCAGGCTGCGAGTGCGAGGGCGAAAAAAACGGCGCCGAGCGCCAGGGCAATACGAAGCATCTGGGACATGAGACGGGCGATGATAGGGACTTGCGCGCGATGGCGCGCCACTCGGAAGCGGCGTGAACGGCTCATGCCGCGGCGCGCGTGATCGCCAGCAGCGCGTCCGCTGCGCGGACGACCGCCGGGAAGCGCTCGTCCGGCGCATCGGGCACCTGCAGCGAGACCTGCGCGCGGCCGGGCTCGTAGCGCGCCTCTGGCAACTCCTCGCGCAGCAGCGCCTGCCGCGCCTCGTCGAGGTCGATCGGCGTGACGGCCAGGCGCCCCCCGCGGAAGCTCACCGCGCGGGCCCCGGAGCGCCCGAACTGGATCCGCGCCTGCTGCAGGGAGACGAGGTTCGCGAGCGGCTCCGGGATCGGGCCGAAGCGATCCTCCAGCTCCTCGCGCAGCGCCGCGAGGTCGGCGGGCTCGCGCGCGGCGGCGATGCGCCGGTGGGCGTCGATCTTCGCCTGCTCGTAGGGGATGTAGTCCGCGGGGATGTAGGCGTCGACCCCGACGTCGAGCCGCACCGGCTCGGCCTCGTCCTCGTCGTGCGCGCCGGCCGCCTCCCCTGCGCGCACCGCCTCGTCGAGCATCGAGAGGTACAGCTCGAAGCCGAGCGCCGCGACGTGGCCGGACTGCTCGTCCCCGAGCAGGTTGCCGGCGCCGCGGATCTCGAGGTCGCGCATCGCGATCTTGAAGCCGGCGCCGAGCTCGGTGTAGTCCGACAGCGCGCTGAGGCGCTTGGTGGCGTCCTCGGTCAGCGCGGCGGCGCTCGGGTACAGCAGGTAGGCGTAGGCGCGCTCGCGGCTGCGACCCACGCGCCCGCGGATCTGGTAGAGCTGGGCGAGGCCGAACGTGTCGGCGCGCTCGATGATCAGCGTGTTCGCCTGCGGGATGTCGATGCCCGACTCGATGATGCTCGTGGCGACCAGGACGTCCGCCTCGCCGCGCAGGAACCGCAGCATCCGCGGCTCGAGCTCGGTCTCCTCGAGCTGGCCGTGGGCGACCTCGAAGCGCATCCCCGGGCACAGCCCGCGCAGGCGCTCGGCCGTCTCGTCGATCGTCTCGACGCGGTTGTGCAGGAAGAACGCCTGCCCCCCGCGCGCGTGCTCGCGCTCGAGCGCCTGGCGCACGAGCTGCTCGTCGTACTCGCCGACATAGGTCTTGACGGGCCGTCGCCCCTCGGGGGGCGTCTCGATGACGCTGATGTCGCGCATGCCGGCCAGCGACATCTGCAGCGTGCGCGGGATCGGCGTGGCGCTCATCGCGATCACGTCGACGCGCAGCTTGAGCTGACGCAGCAGCTCCTTCTGCTTGACGCCGAAGCGCTGCTCCTCGTCGACCACGAGCAGCCCGAGGTCCTTCGGGCGCATGTCGCTGCCGAGCAGGCGGTGCGTGCCGATCAGGATGTCGACCTTGCCCTCGTTGAAGGCGGCGACGACCTCACGCTGTTCCCTGGCGGGGCGGAAGCGGCTGACGACGTCGATCGTGAACGGGTAGTCGCGCAGGCGCTCGGCGAACGTCCCATGATGCTGCTGGGCGAGGATCGTCGTCGGCGCCAGGACGAGCACCTGCTTGCCGTCGTCGGCGGCCTTGAACGCCGCGCGCAGCGCGACCTCGGTCTTGCCGTAGCCGACATCACCGCAGATCAGGCGGTCCATCGGCTGCGGGCGTTCCATGTCGCCCTTGACCGCTTCGATCGCGTCGGCCTGGTCGGCCGTCTCCTGCCAGGGGAAGGCCGTCTCGAACTCGATCTGCCACGCCGAGTCCTCGGGGAACGCGTGGCCGGTGCGCCGGCGGCGCTCGGCGTAGAGGTTGAGCAGCTCGCCGGCGAGCTCCTGCGCGGCGCGGCGCGCACGCGACTTCAGCGTCTCCCAGGACTTGCCGCCGAGCTTGGAAAGCGGCGGGTGCGCGGCGCCCGCGCCGACGTAGCGCGTGATCTTCGCCAGCTGGTCGACGGGCAGGAAGACGCGGTCGGTGCCCGCGTACTCGAGCTCGAGGTAATCGCGCGTGACCGCACCGACGGTCTTCGTCTCGAAGCCGGCGAAGCGGGCGAGGCCGTGGTCCTCGTGGACGACGATGTCGCCGGTGCGCAGGTCCGAGAACGACGTCAGGCGCCCGCGGCGACGCTGCCCGGAGGACTGCCCGCCCGTGCGCTCCGCGCGCCGGCGACGGAAGAGCCGGTGCTCGGGCACGACCGCGAGCCGCAGCCCGGCGGCCACGAAGCCGTCGCGCAGCGCCGCCTGGGCGAAGCGCAGGCTGCCCTCGTCCTGTGGAAGGCCGTCGGCCGTGACGTCGGGCGTCTCGTCGAGCCACGGGGCCCGCATGCGTGCGAGGTTGTAGGCCGCGCGCTCGCCCTCGCCGCGGCGGGCGAACGCGACGACGGTGCGGTACCCGCCGCGCACGAGGGTCTCGAGCTCGGGCTCGGCCTCCTTCATCGAGCGCGCGGCGATGTCGGCGGCCTGCGCGCGGAACTCGAACGGCTGATCGCCGGAGATCGACGACAGGCGGATCTGCACGCGCTCGTCGAGGGCGGCGCGGATCGCATCCGGCGCGACGTACAGGTGATGGGCGTCGGTGTCGTGGAAGGCGGCGCAGACGTCGTCCCAGTGGTCGGCGAGCGCCGGGGCGATCTCCTCCTCGGCGGCGATCAGCACCGCGGCGGCGGCGGGTGCGAGGTCGAGCAGCGCGTGGAACCGGTCGACCGGCAGCAGCTCGGCCACGTCGGGGCGCTCGTCGGCGTCGCTGATCGCGGCGATCTCGGCGAGCTCGCGGTGCTCGGGGGCCAGCTCGGCGGCGGGCGCGATCTCGACCTCCTCCAGGTCGCCGAGCGAGCGCTGGGTGAACGTCGAGAAGTGGCGCAGGGACTCGATCTCGATGTCGAACAGGTCGATGCGGACGGCGTGGTCCTCGGTCGCCGGGTAGACGTCCAGGATGCCGCCGCGGATCGCGAACTGGCCGCGCTCGTCGACCTGATCGACGCGCTCGTAGCCGGCGGCGACGAGCTGCGCCGCGGTCTCCTCGAGGTCGATCAGGTCGCCCTTGCGCAGGGTGAAGGCGTGCGGGCGCAAGGCGGGGTCGGGAACCTTCTCGGAGAGCGCGACGGCCGAGACGACCACGACGGGCGGCTCGGCGGCCTCGAGCAGGGCGTCGAGCGCCGCGACGCGCAGGCCGACGAGGTGCGGCGGCGGCGCGAGATGGGACTCGTAGGCCACGCCGCGGCTGGGGTAGAAGCGCACGGCGCGCGGGTGCAGCCACGCGCGCAGGTCGGCGGCGAGGTCCTGGGCCTGGCGATCGTCGCCGGCGACGACGAGCGCCGGGCGCCCGCTCGCGAGCGCGTCGTCGACGCCGTCCAGCAGCGCCGCGACGAGGTAGGGGCGCAGCGACATCGAGACGAAGGCACGGCCACCCTCACGCGCGAGGCGCGCGCCGTCGGGGTCGTGCGAGAGCTGGCGGAGCAGGGGGCGAAGGGACATGCGCGGGGCACGCCGAACGGCCGCGCGGGCGCGCGGCCGGGGGTGCCCACCGAAGATAGCGAGCGGGCTTGGGGTGGCGTGTGCGGGCGCCTTGTGGTCGGCCGCTCGAGCGCCTGTGGTCGGCCGGCGGGCGACATCGGTGGCGGGGGCGGCAGGCCGCCCGGCGGGCGAACCGCCGGAGCTCCCCCGGCGCCCACATCATCGCTGCGCGCCCACCAGGCCCCTACGCCACGGCGTCGATGTTCAGCCGCACGTAGTCCAGCGTCACCGGCTCTGGATGGAGCTCGAGGACCGCGGCGACGAACGGCTCGCGGAGCTCGGGCGGGAGGCGCTCGAGGTGCGCGCCGAGGTTGATCTCGCGCAGGTAGGTGAAGGGGGCCTCGGGCGTGACCGGCCGCTCCTCCAGCCAGCAGCGCGCCTGCGCGAAGCCCGCTGCGCGCAGCAGCGTCTCGGTTTCCCCCGGCCCGGCGAAGCGCCAGGGGCCCGCCCAGCCCTCGAAGTACGGCGCGAACGGCTCGGTCGCCCCGACCGCGCGCGCCGCGGCGTGCGTCGCGGCGATGTTCCCCGCCCCGCCGCACTGGGCGACGAGCAGGCCGCCGTCGCGCAGAGTCGCGCGCAGCCGCGCGAACAGGGCCGCGTGGTCGGCGATCCAGTGGAGGGTCGCGGTCGAGAGGATCGCGTCGGCCTGCTCGGAGCCGAGATCGAGTTCCAGCAGGTCGCTCACCCGCAACTCGAGGCCCGGCCGGTCGCCGAGGCGCTCACGCGCCGCGGCGATCATCGACGCCGACCCGTCGACCCCGATCACGCGGCCGCGCGGCAGACGCGCGAGCAGCGCCGCGGTGACGCGCCCCGAGCCGCAGCCTGCATCGACGACCGTCTCGTCGCCGTTCAGCGGCAGGCGCTCGAGGACCGCAAGGCCCATCGCCTCCATCGGCGCCGACACGCGATCGTAGGTCTGTCCGTCCCATTCGCGAGCGGTCGGCATGGCTCGTATGTTATCACGTACTAATGTCTGTCATCGCGGTGCGAGCTCGAGCTCCCCGAGCACGACGCGCTCGGCGGTGTCGGCCGCATCGCGCACGAGCGCGGCCACCTCGGCCTTCGTCTGGCGCCAGCGGCCCAGCACGTGGGCGGAGACGATCTCCGGGTCCGTCGAGTCCGGCCGCCCCACGCCGACGCGCACGCGGCCGAAGTCGGGCGAGCCGAAGCCCTGCTTCATCGACTTGAGGCCGTTGTGGCCGGCCAGACCGCCGCCGAGCCGCGGCCGGATGTCCCCGAACGGCAGATCGATCTCGTCGTGGACGACGAGCACGTGGTCGAGCTCGACCTTCAGCGCGCCGCGCGCAGGGCCCGCGGCGCTCCCGGAGTCGTTCATGAACGTCAGCGGCTGCAGCACCGCGACGCGGACCCGCGGGCCGCCGGGGACGCCGGCGCGCCCCTCGCTCAGCAGCGCGCCGAACTTCTTCTTCGGCTTTGGGAGCTCCCAGCGGCGCGCCAGCTCGGCGATGACCTGGAAGCCGACGTTGTGCGGCGTGTGCTCGTACCCCGACCCGGGGTTCCCCAGGCCGACGATCAGCCAGTCGACCGGCGCAGAGCCGCTCAGCGGCCGGCGCACGCGGCGGAGCTACTCGCCCGAGTCGGCGGAGTCGCCCTCGGCCTCGCCGCCGGAGGCGGACTCGCCGATGAGGAGGGTCTCCTCTTCGATGCCCTCCTCGTCCTCGGTCGAGAGGCGCGGGGCCAGCACGGTGACGATCACGGTCTCGACGTCGTCGACGAGCGTGACGCCCGCGGGGACCTCGGCGGCCTCGAGCGTCAGCGTCTCGCCGATCGACAGGGCCGAGACGTCGATCTGGATCGACTCCGGGATCGAGGTCGGGAGCGCCTCGACGTTGACCTCGCGCACGGGCTGGTCGACGATGCCGCCCTCCTTGGCGCCGGGGGAGTCCTCGGCGCCGAGCAGCTCGATCGGGACGATCGCCTCGATCGCGACGCTCAGGTTCACGCGCACGAAGTCGACGTGCGTCGTCTCACCACGCACCGGGTGGTGCTGGGAGTCCTTGAGGACCGCGGGCGTGGACTTGCCGTCGAGCGTCAGCTCGACGACGGCGCCGGAGGCGTGCAGGGCGTTGCGCAGCTCGCGCGCGTCGACGGCGAAGGTGACCGGCTCGCCCTCCCCGCCGTACAGGATCCCCGGGACGAGGCCCTCGCGGCGAAGGCGGCGCGTGGCGCGCGAACCCTCGGGCGCGCGGGGCGAGATGGTGAGCGTGGTGGTCTTCGATTCGGCCATGAGCGGCGACCGATGGTAGCGGTTAGGTGGGGGCGCCGAACTGCAGCGTCGCGCGGAACAGCCGCTGGACGTCGAAGAACGCGGGCTTCTTGGCGCCCTGGAAGGTGACGAGGCCCTTCTCGTGGATCGGCGGGGTGGGCCGCGGGTCGCCGCCGTCCCAGTTGGGGCGCACGCGGAACTCCTGCAGCGCCCAGTAGATCGCGCCGGAGAGCCAGGGCTTCGTCGCGTAGACCCCGAGGTGGAAGTTCACGAATTCCTGCTGGAAGGCGTAGGTGCCGTGCTCCTCCGGCGGGCCGTCGCGGTTGGCTTCGGCGCCGAACTCGCTGATCATCAGCGCCTTCTTCGGGTAGCAGGCGCGCACCCCGTCGAGGTACTCGGACAGCAGGTCGCGGTCGGCGGTGACGCCGTTCGTGCCGGGGTACCAGCCGTAGTAGTCGTTCAGGCCGATCACGTCGAGCGGGGCATACGCGGTCTGGCAGCCGACCGTCGGCGCCGCGGCGACGGCGAGCCCGACCGGGCGCGAGGGATCGAGCGCCTTGGCGGCCCTCACCGCCTCGCTGATGTACGTGGCCTGGATCGGGCCGGCGCGCGCGCTCAGCTCGTTGCCGATCGACCAGAGCGCGATCGACGGGTGGTCGCGGTCGGCGACGATCTCGCCCTGCAGCACCTTGACGGCGGCGTCGCGCACGGCCGCCTTCGCGAGCTCGTCGGCGTCCACCTGGTAGACGGGGATCTCCGACCAGACGAGCAG
>DATCDC010000033.1:0-61943 GCA_036510915.1 Solirubrobacteraceae bacterium
CCCGGTCTTCTGCACCTTGAGCCGCCCGTGCGCGACGGCCTGCTCGACGAGCAGCGTGTTCTCGCGCACGTGTCGCAGCTCGAGCCCCAGCGCCTCACCGGGCCGCAGCCCGGCGTAGGCCAGGACGCTGACGAGCGTCGCCGAGCGCAGGTCGCCGGCGGCGAGCATCTGCGCGCGGATGCGCTCGACGTCCTCGGGCGCCAAGGGGATCACGACGCGCCGGCGCCCCTGGCGGGGCTTGCGCACGACGCTGACCGGGTTCGCGTCCGCCTCGCCCCACTCGATCGCGACGGTGAAGATCGCCTGCAGCAGCACCATCGCCTTGCGCACCGCCTCGACGCCGAGCCCGTCCTCGAGCAGCTCCGCGCGCCAGCGGGCGACCATCCGCGGCTTGATCGCCCGCAGCTGCTCGTCGCCGAACGCCGGCATCAGCCGCGCGGCCCAGACGCGCTCGTGCGCCCGCGCGGTCTCCGGCTGCAGGCGACTGCGCGCGTCCGCCAGCCACAGCGGCCAGAAGTCGCGCAGCAACGTCGCCGGCTCCTCCTCCCTCTCGCTGCCCCGCTCGCGCGGGCGCGAGGCGTTCAGCGCCATGCGCGCGCGCTCGAAGTCGGCCTCCTCGCGCGAGCCGCAGCTGCGCCGCCGGCGCCGTCCCTGCGCGTCATACCAGCGCACCGACCACAGCTCGCTCTCGCTGCCGTCCGTCCGGCGGTGGCGGCGCAGCTCGATCGTCGGCTCGCGCCGGCTACTGGGCGGCATCGCCGAACACCCACGCATCGAGATCGCCGGGACGGATCCGGTAGCCGCCGCGCGAGCCGGGCTCGCCGCGCACGCGTCCGGCGCGCAGCGCGCCGCTGTCGATCGCGCGGCGGATCGTGCGCTCGCAGCAGCGCACCCGCACGGCCGCCTCGGCGATCGTCAGGAACCCCGCCGCGTGAGCGTCGGGCCGGTCCGGCTGGAAGGGAAACTCGAGCTGTGACATCACGCGACCTGTGCACTTCCTCAGTCGCGCGAACTCGCAGACACCCCCCTCCCCAATCGACCCGAAAGGACTCACTGGGTCCGCTTCAGACCCGTTGCGGACCCAGTGCGGACCCAGTAGATCTGAGTCAGGTCGTCCCCCCGAACGAAAGAAGTCCCCGCAACGCAGGGACTTCGCCAGAGCCCTCCATCGGACTCGAACCGATGACCCCTTCCTTACCATGGAAGTGCTCTACCAACTGAGCTAGGAGGGCGGGTTTGCGGCTCGGAGGTTAGCGCGTCGCGGCCGTGGGCCGGGCCGCCGGCGGTCAGGTCAGGAGCCCGAGGCGCTGGGCGCGCTGGACGGCCTCGGCGCGATTGCGGACCTCGAGCTTGCGGTACAGGCCGCTGGTGTGCTCCTTGACGGTGTGCGGGGAGAGGAAGAGCGACCCGGCGATCTCGCGGTTCGTCGCACCGGAGGCGATCAGCTCGAGAACCTCGCGCTCGCGCGCGGTCAGCTCGAGGCCGGTCGGCGGACTCTGCGGCGGGAAGACCGTCATGCCCATGCCGACCATCCGCACGGCGTTGGCGACATCGGCCGCCGGCCAGTCCTTGAGCACGAACCCGGCCGCGCCGGCGGCGCGCGCGGCGCTGGGCGAGATGCGGCCCGCGCCGGAGATCAGCAGCACCTTCGGCGGGACGTCGAGCGTGCGCAGGCGCTCGGTGATCTCCGCGCCCGACTCGCGCCCCATGAAGAGGTCGACGAGCGCGACGTGCGGCTCGTAGCGCCGCGCCAGCGCGACGGCCTGGTCGCCGGTGCGCGCGCTGAGCGTGCGCTCGACCCAGCCGAGCTGCCCGAGCATCACGCGAAAGCCCCAGTGAACGACGTCGTGGTCGTCGACGACGAGCACGCGCAGGCGCCGCTGGGGCTGAACGCCGGTCCCGCCGTTCTCAGCGACCACCTGACACCACCAGCCGCACCTGCCAATCGCCGGGCTCGCGCTCGCCGAACTCGAGGATCCCGCCGTGCTGGAGCGCCTCCAGCGCCGCCAGCCGCAGCCCCATGCCGGAGACGCGCCGGGTGCGCTCGCTGACGCCGTCGTTGCGCACCTCCAGGACGAACGCGCCGTCGTCGTCGGCGATGCGCACCCGCACGCTCGTCGGCCGCGCGTGCTTGTGCGCGTTGCGCACCGCCTCGGTCAGCACGGACTGCGCGAGCGGCTCGAGGTCGGCGGGCACCCTCGCCGGATCGCCGTACTCGAGCACGACGCCGAGATCCGGATGCTCGGCACCGAGCCGCTGCAGCTCGTCGGCCAGCGTCGTCTGCGTCGGGCGCGAGTCGCGGCCCAGCGGGCGCTGGAGCGCGACGCGCAGGTCCGCCAGCGCCGCCTGCAACTCGTCGGAGGAGCGCGCGCGGGCCTCCTCGCCGAGCGGCCCCTCGCCCGACAGCGCGAGCGACACGCCGAAGAGGCGCTGGATGACCCCGTCGTGGATCTCGCGCGCCATGTCGATCTTCGCCTCGAGCTCGCGGGCGCGTTGGGCCTGGTAGGTCGCGATCCGCGCCGTGGCGGCCAGCGCCGCCGTCTTGCCGAGCATCCACAGGGCGTCGCGCTCGGACTCCGAGAGGCCAGGGCGGTCGGCGGGGCGGTCGGCGATGATGACGCCCATCCAGCGCCCGGCGGCGGCGACCGGCGCGATCACGAGCCCGGCCTCGCTGACGAGCGGCGCGAACTCGCTCGGGACCTCGACGTCGCCCTGGATCTCGACGACGCGATCCTCCTCCAGTGCCTGGCGCGCCGCCGCGAGCGTCTCGACGGTGAAGAACCCCTCCTCGAACACGGCGATGTCGATGCCGTGCGCACCGGCCGCACGGACCTTCCGGCGGGCAGCGTCGTAGCGGAAGATGACCGCCCGATCGACGGCGGAGAGCTCGCAGATCGCGGCGCACAGGCCGCTGTAGAACGACAGGCCGTCGCCGTCGGCGAGCGCCGTCTCGTCCGGGATCCCCGCGAGGACGTCGACGAAGGCGTCGAGCGCCTGGATGTGGACGCCGGACTCGGCCGTCATCGAGCTGTCGCGACCATCAGCGACAGGCGCAGCAGCTGCTCGGGCAGCAGCTCGACGGTGCGTTCGTGACCGCATACCGTGCAACAGCATCGCGCATGGCCGTCCTCCGAGTCACCCTCCAGCGCGACGACGGCGACGGCATGGAGGCAGAGCGGGCACGACAGCGAGGCCTCGACGAGCGCGTCGACGTCGTCCGTGCGGAATGTGGCGACTTCTGCCATGAGCGCACCGTAGAGGCGGATCGGCCCCGGCCGGCCCTGCGCCGCAGCACAACCCCCCGACCCGGGGGTGGGCGCGGGATACGCGGAGGAGACGTGCGTATCCCGCGCCGCCAAACCCGGGGGTCAGCCGGGGTCCACCACCGCACGTCGTGCATGCGGCGGTCCGGTTCAGGTTCGTCCTCGTCGGGCCGGGCGGCAAGCGGGGCCCGATCGGCGACCCCCGATCGGGGGGTCGATGAACTAGCCTGGCGCCATGACGAGCGCCGGTACCGTGATCGCCATCCACCTGGCCGCCGCGACCGAGGCGCCGCCGTTCGCGGTCGAGCGCGCCGAGGCGGTCGCCGGCACCGGCCTGCGGGGCGACCGCTACTTCGAGCCGGGTGCCGCGGCCGCGCGGCAGCTCACGCTGATCGAGGCCGAGGAGCTCGAGCACCTCGCCGCCGAGCACGGCATCGCGCTGGCGCCCGGCGGCTCGCGCCGCCAGATCACGACGCGCGGCGTGCGGCTCAACCCGCTCGTCGGACGGCGCTTCCGCGTCGGCGACGTCGAGTGCCGCGGGATCGAGCTGTGCGAGCCGTGCACCGACCTGCAGCGGACGACCGGCGAGCCGGCGATCCTGCGCGCGTTCGTCCACCGCGCCGGCCTCAACGCGGAGATCCTGACGAGCCGCGCGATCGCCGTCGGCGCGCCGATCGTCGTCCTCGGCGAGGACTGAGGCGGCCGGCGGACTTCAGCCGGCGGCGGCCCCGTCCGATACGGTCTGCAGAGCTTCCATGCCGGTCTTCCCCATCCGCACGAAGCTTTCGGCCCTCATGGCTGCGGTGGTGCTCGTCGTCGCCGCGCCGGTGGCTCCCGCGTTCGCGAAGGGCCACCTGCTCAAGAAGCCCACCTGGCTGCCGAAGGTGACGATCACCGAGTACTACCCCGCTCCCGAGTGGTGGTTCGTCGGCGCGCAGGTCCTCACACCCGGCCTGGACCGCAAGAGCCGCGTCGACTGGCTGTACTCCGCGCACGGCGTGTCGATGGAGGGCGACGGCGTCGGCCTCGATGGAAAGCCCTACCACATCGCGTCGGTCGGCTCGAGCGGCTGGATCACCAAGGGCGGCAAGTCCGCGCGCTTCGGCTCGGGCTCGTCGATCTTCGCTCCGTTCTGGCGTGCCGAGGGCTTCTGGCGCAACAGCAACGGCGACGTCACCTTCCCGCTCGAGACCGGCGGCTGGTTCGACGGCGTGGGGAAGCACTACCGGGCGCCGACCGACATCACCTTCGCCGCCGGCGCCTCGCGCCCGCTGCGCTACTACCGCAGCATCGCCGTCGATCCGAACCTGATCCCGCTCGGCAGTCTCGTCTACGTGCCGGCCTACAAGCCGCTGAACAGGGATGGCTGGTTCCGCGCCGACGACACCGGCGGGGCGATCATCGGACGCCACATCGACGTCTACCGCCGCCCGCCGGAGAGCTCCTCCGACCAGGGCCGCTTCCTGCAGAACCGCCGCATCTTCGTCGTGCCGAAGGACAAGGTCGCCGCCTACGTCAGGGGCGTCCACGGCGGCGCCGTCGCCGCCGCTGCGGGCGCCCGGCCGCTGCCGCCGGCGAGCCTGCTCGGCCCGCCGCCGCCCGCGCTGCTGCGCCCCCGCTGAGCCGTCCGCGCTGCGACGCGCCAGGTTGCGGCGCGGCCTTGCTACCGCTTCAGGGTCAGGCGCACGTCGTACCCCAGCAGTTCGGGCACGGTGACGAACGTGTAGCCGCGGGCGCGCAGCGCCGCGACCATCTGGGGAATCGCCGCGAGCGTCTGCGAGCGGTTCCCGCCGCCGTCGTGATCAAGGATGATCGCGCCCGGGCCGGTCTGCGCGAGCACCCGGCCGACGATCACGCCGGTGCCCGGCGTCGCCCAGTCGGCCGGGTCGACGCTCCACAGAACCGAGGTCATGCCCTGCGCGCGCACGCGCGCCACGAGGTCGGCCCCGGTCGCCCTGTAAGGCGGGCGGAAGAGGCACGGCGTGAACCCGGTCGCCCTGCGGATCGCCGCGTTCGTGCGCACCAGCTCGTCGGTCGCGGCCGGGCCGCCCGCGCCGAGGTTCGCGTGATCCCAGCTGTGGTTGCCGATCGCATCCCCGGCGGCGAGCACCCGCCGCGCGAGCGCCGGCTCGGCCTGAACCTGGCGGCCGATCATGAAGAACGTCGCCGGCACGCCGAGCCGGTGCAGCTCGTCGACGAACGCGGGCGTGTCGGCCGCGGGGCCGTCGTCGTAGGTCAGCGCGATCCGCTTCCCGCGCGGGCCGCTGAGGACCTGCGCCGGGCCCGTCGCGGTGCAGCCGGTGACGACCGTCCGCCAGACCCGTCCGGCGAACGATCCGCTGTCCGGGACGCGGTCCACGCAGCTGGCCGCGGGGGGGAGCGCGGGCGTCGGCGAGGTTGGAGTCGCGGTCCCGTCGTCGGGGCTGACGCCGCCGTTCAGCGCGCTGCGCGCCCCCGTCGCGCCGCAGCTCGCGGCGCGCGCGTAGACGCGCCAGCGCAGCGGCCCCGGCGCGAGGCCGAGCGCGGCCGGCTCGACGCGGATCGCGAGCCGTCCCGCGGTCGGCTGCCCGACGCTGCCGACGACGGTCCGCGCGCCGACGCGCAGCTGCCAGGCGGTGTCCGAGCGCGTGACGCACAGGCGCAGCGCCGCGCCGTCGGCGGGCTCGAAGCGGGCGCAGAGCTCGCCGCCGGCGGCCGCCGAGAGCTGCTCGGGGTCGATCGGCGCTGCGGCCTGGACGGTCAGGACGAGGTTGCGCGCCTGCTGCCCGAGCGCGGCGCCCGTCAGGTCCAGCGCGGCGCCCTCGGCCGGGTCGGCGTGCAGGCCGCCGCCGGCGGACGCGGACGCCTGCGCGGCCGGCGCCGCCCATCCGCACAGCAGCGCGGTCGCCGCCACAAGGAGGGCCGTACCGCGGAACCCGCGTGGGGTGAGCGAGCGCACCATGACGACAGTGGGCGCGGAGCCGGTGGGCTCCGCGCCCGCCGTGCCCTACTGCTTCGCCGCAGTGACCTTCTTGAGGTCGACGTCGAACACGAGCGCCGCGTTCGCCGGGATCGTCGGCGGCTGACCCTGAGCGCCATAGGCGAGGTCCGCCGGGATGATGAGGCGGCGACGACCGCCGACCTTCATGCCCACGATGCCCTGGTCCCAGCCCGGGATGACCTGGCCACCGCCGAGCGCGAAGTCGAACGCCTTGTTGCGCTTCCAGGAGCTGTCGAACTCCTTGCCGTTGTCGCGGAGCACGCCGACGTACTGCATGCTCACCTGGTCACCGGCGGCGGCGGTCGCGCCCTTGCCGACGATCAGGTCCTGAGCGACGAGGGAGGTCGGCGCCGCGCCCGTCTGCTTCGGGATCACCGGCTTCTTGTTGATGTCGGCCTCGCCGGCGCTGGGCTTGACGACGACGGCCTTGACCGTGGGCGTCGCGACGTCGGTGACGGTCGGCGGGTTCTTGAGCTCGGCCTGGGCCTGTTGCGCGGCCTTGTCGGCCTGGCTCTGCTGCGTGCTGCTGCCGCAGGCGGCGAGCACGAGCGCGGCGAACGCCACGATCAGGGCGAGGGTCATGGGACGGATGAGCTTGTTCATGAGGCCGCGGTTGATACCACGCCGCGAGCTTGGGCGCGCCACCGGGTCAGTCGAGCATGCGCGCGAGCGAGATGCGCGTGACCCGCCCGGCGCCGCCGATCGAGAAGTCCGTGACGATCTGCCCGGCCTTCTGGACACCGACGACGCAGTGGCGGTAGCCGAACTCCTCCAGGCACCTGGCGCCCGCCACGCGCTGGCGGACGGTCGCCTCGCTGGAGCCGACGCCGACGCCGCGCGCGGTGCGCTCGCGGTGGCTGGTCGTCGTGATCGTCACCGCCTCCGCGCTGGACTGCACGCCGTCGAAACGGACCGTCACGAGGCCGAACGTCAGCGTCAGCGTCGCGCCGATCCCCGGCTGCTTGCCCTTGACGCGCGCGTCCGGCCTTCCGAGCACCGCCTGCACCTGCGCCGGCGTCATGCCCAGCGCGACCCCGCGGATCGACACCTGCGGGATCAGGCGCAGCACACGCGGGGTCAGCGACGGGCCGGCGGCCCCGGCGGTTGCGGGCAGGGCGAGGAGGAGGACCAGCACGGGGAGGGCACGGCGCACGGGATGCATGATGGTGCGTCGCGCGGCGCGATGCGCCAGTGCCCGCCGGAGCGACCGGAGCCCCGCGCCGGCGGGGCTCCTGATCCGATGGAGGGAGCAGGATTCGAACCTGCGTAGGCAGAGCCAACGGGTTTACAGCCCGTCTCCTTTAACCACTCGGACATCCCTCCGGGGACCCAGACCGAGCGTCTGAGCGCGCAGATGGTAGCGCGGGCGATCGTGGCAGCGCTGCGCCCCGGCAGCGCGAAGGCCGGTCGCAGCGACCGGCCTTCACCCTTCCCATCTCCTCCTGAGACGACTGGTCAGCAGGCGTCGCGCAGCCGCTGCGCCTCGGGCAGCGACTCGAGCTTCTTCAGCGTGTGGTTCTCGATCTGGCGGATCCGCTCGCGTGTGACGTTGAACGCGCGGCCGACCTCCTCGAGCGTCCGCGGGCGTCCGCCCGTCAGCCCGAAGCGCATCTCGATGACCTCGCGCTCGCGCGACGGAAGCGCCTGCAGCGCCCGGTGCACGTTCTCCTTGCGCAGGTTCTCCGAAGCGAGCTCGAACGGCGACTCGGCAGTCTGGTCCTCGACGAAGTCGCCCAGCTCGGACTCCTCCTCCTCGCCGATCGGCTTCTCGAGAGAGATCGGCTGCTGGCTCATGCGCAGGATGTCGCGCACCTCGCGCGGCGTGCAGTCCAGCTCCTTGGCGATCTCCTCGGGCGAGGGCTCGCGGCCGAGCGTCTGCACGAGCTGGCGCTCGACGTGGACGACCTTGTTGAGCTTCTCGACCATGTGGACGGGGATGCGGATCGTGCGGCCCTTGTCGGCGATCGCGCGGGTGACCGCCTGGCGGATCCACCAGGTCGCGTACGTCGAGAACTTGTAGCCGCGGCGGTAGTCGAACTTCTCGACAGCGCGGATCAGCCCGAGCGAGCCCTCCTGGATCAGATCCAGGAACGTCAGGCCGCGCCCGAGGTAGCCCTTGGCGATCGAGACGACGAGCCGTAGGTTCGCCTCCACCATCTGCTGCTTGGCCTGCATGTCGCCGCGCTCGATGAGCTTGGCGAGCTCGACCTCCTGGGCGGCGGTCAGCAGCGAGACGCGGCCGATCGAGCGCAGGTACAGGCGCAGCGAGTCGAGGCTCGGCTCGACCGTCAGGTCGATCTCCGGCTTCTTGCGCGGGTCGCTCGCCTTGGCGCCGCGCTCCGGCGGGCCCTCCGTGGTCGGCGGCGCCGGAGCCGCGAGCCCCGTGCCGTCGTTCTGCATGAGATCGATGCCGAGCTCCTCGAAGTGCGCGTGCAGCTCGCGCACCTGCTCCTTCGTGACATCGACCTCTTCGAGGCAGGCCGTGACCTGCTCGATCGTCAGGTAGCCGCGCTCCTGGCCGTCGGCGACGAGCTGGCGGAGCTCATCGAGCTCCCAGATCGGCGCTTCGTCAGCGAGCAGGCCCTCGCTCTTGGTGGTGGTCAATCCCCTGGTCCTTCGCGACGACTCTCAGGACGGCCCATCTCGACCCGCCCCCTCCCGTGGTGCCCTCGTATCCGACCCTTCCCTCACATCTCTTCCCGCTCCTCCGTTCGGCTGAACCATGGTGTCCTCACGTGCGTAGACGAAGGGGTTCCAGTCGAAGAGTGCGTGATTGATAGCACAAGCTCCGGGACCTGCCCAGATACCCTCAACCCTCCTCCTCGAAGCCAGGTGCACCATGGAGCCCTCCGCCCTCACCCACGACCCTGACGTCCAGAACCGCGCGCCGGCGATCCACGTCTCGCTCTCGCGCGTCGGCGTGACCGGCGTGGAGAAGGTGATCCGCATCGGCGCGCCGGGCGCCGAGCAGGCCTTCCACGCCAAGCTCGAGTGCTTCGTCGACCTCGGCCCGCGCCAGAAGGGCGCGCACATGTCGCGCTTCGAGGAGGTCGTCAACGAGGCGATCGGCGAGGCCATCTTCGGACGCACGCGCCTGCGCGCCGAACTGCTCGCCCAGCAGATCGCCGAGAGCGTGCGCGAGCGCCAGGACGCGCTGCGCGCCGAGGTGACGATCGAGGCGCGCTACCCCGAGCACAAGCCCGCGCCGGTGTCGGGGATCCTCACGCAGGAGATCTACACGCTGTACGGCTCGGCGGTCGCCTCCGAGCGGGGCACGCGGCGCCTCGTCGGCGTGGCCGCGCAGGGCCTGACCGCGTGCCCGTGCGCGCAGGAGCTCGTCGCCGCCTCTGCACGCGAGCGCCTCTCCGAGGACGGCTTCAGCGGCTCGGAGATCGAGCGGATCCTCGAGGCGGTCCCCGTCGCCACGCACAACCAGCGTGGCCTGGGCACCCTCCAGATCGGCTGCGTCGAGGACGCGCCCGTCGACGTCCTCGCACAGGACCTCCTGGACATCGTCGAGGGCTCGATGTCGAGCGAGATCTACGAGCTGATGAAGCGCTCTGACGAGGGCGCCGTCGTCGAGAAGGCCCACCGTCGCCCGCGCTTCGTCGAGGACTGCGTGCGCGAGATGATCAAGGGCGTCGTCGACCGCTACGGCGAACTCGGCGACCGCACCTTCGTGTCCGCGCGCCAGGAGAACCTCGAGACGATCCACCAGCACAACGTCGTCGCCGAGCGCTTCGGCCTCCTCGGCGAGCTGCGCGGCGAGCTCACGACGAACGAGCACCTGCGCCACCACACGTCGATGCGCGAGTGGCTCGACGCGGCCGGCGCCTGAGCGAGCCAGTCCGGCACAGCCGGCGGTGCCGCGGGAGGCCCAGCACGCGCGCCACCTCTACCGCTTCGCACACCCCACGAGCGCCCCGAGCACCGGCGTCTCGACGGACACCAGCGGGAACGCGTTCGGCTGCTCGTAGACGCGCCGCCCGACGTCGCCACCGAGCGACGGGGCGTCGGGGTTCGAGAGCACGAGGATCGCGTAGGAGCGGTCGGGCGGCTGGAGCAGCACGCCGTTCGTGCGCCCGTAGTCCCAGCGGCGCACCGGGCGCAGCGCACCCGCCTCGACGTCGGCGCGCGCGACGTTCAGCGCCGCGCTGTTGTGGGCGACCAGCAGGCCGGCCTTGTTCACGCAGGCGGTGATGTCGTTCGGGACCGGATCGCGGTTGTGCAGCACCACGTACACGGCCGTCCCGATCGTCGCGGTGGCGACGACGACGAGCAGGGCGAGCGCCCACTTCACCGGGCGCGGCTCCTGCGTGCCTGGGCGCGCCGCGCGTCCGCCTCGCGCAGCAGGCGGCGCATCCCGAAGAAGTAGTCCACGCCGCTGACCAGCGTGATCGCGACCATCAGGTAGACGAGGCCGTCGACCCAGACCGGCGAGGGGTCGATGAGGATCAGCAGGAAGATCGTCAGCACCTGGACCGCGGTCTTGACCTTGCCCCACCAGTTCGCGGCGATCACGACGCCCTCGCCCCGTGCGGCCATCCGCGCCACGGTGACGGCGAACTCGCGCGCGATGATCACCATCGCCACCCACGCGTCGAGCCGCCCGAGCGAGACGAGCGACAGCAGCGCCGCGATGATCAGCAGCTTGTCCGCCACGGGGTCCATGAGCTTGCCGAACGTCGTGACTGCGTCGCGCGAGCGCGCGAGGTAGCCGTCGATCGCGTCGGTGAACGAGGCGATCCCGAACACCACCGCGGCGATGACGTCGCTCGCCTCACCGCCCGTGCCGAGCAGGGCGACGACGAGCACCGGCACCAGCAGGATGCGCAGGACGGTCAGGGCGTTGGGCAGGTTCAGCGTGAACACGCGCCCGCAAGTATCGCGGTCGCGAGCCCGGACACGCCGCTCACGCGTCCAGCGTGGCCTCCACGCGCTGCGTCGAGGCTCCCCGTGTGACGCCGACGCTGGCGGCGACGACGAGCGCGATCGCAACGATCTCGCGCGCCCCCAGCCCCTGGCCGAGCACGAGGAAGCCCGCCAGCGCCGCGACCGCCGGCTCGAGCGACATCAGCACCCCGAAGACCCGCGCGGGCATGCGCCGCAGCGCCTCGGTCTCCAGCGAGTACGGGATGACCGAGCTGAGCAGTGCCACGGCGAAGCCGGACAGCAGCAGCGACGGCGTCAGCAGCGCGCCGCCCGCCTCGGCGATCCCGGGGATGATCGGGATCAGCGCGGCGACGACCATCGCCATCGCCAGCCCCTCGCCGGCGTCGAAGACGCGCCCGGCGCGCTCGGCGAGCAGGATGTAGCCGGCCCAGCACGCCGCGGCGGCGAGCGCGAACACGAGGCCGAGCGCGTCGATCCCGCCACCGGATCCCGGCGCGGCGAGCAGCACCACGCCGCACACGGCGAGCACCACCCAGACGTAGTCCACGCGCCGGCGTGAGAGCGCCGTGGCCACGCCGATCGGGCCGAGGAACTCGACGGTCACCGCGACGCCGAGCGGGACGCGGTCAAGCGCCTCGTAGAAGAGGAGGTTCATCGCGCCGAGCGTGAGGCCGAAGGCGCCCGCCAGGCGCAGGTGCGCCCACGGGTGCGCGCGCGGGTCCGGCCGCCACGCGACCACGAGCACGATCGCCGCGAAGCCCAGGCGCAGCGCCGACGTGCCCGACGGCCCGAGCCGGTCGAACAGCGTCGCCGCCAGCGCGGCGCCGAACTGGATCGACGTCACGCCGAGCAGGACGAGCGCGACCGGCGGCACCGGGTCGAGCGCCGGGATGCCGCGGCCCGCCGGCGTCGGCGGGGCGGTTGGTTCGGCGGGTGCCACGGGGC
Source organism: Solirubrobacteraceae bacterium (assembly GCA_036510915.1). Classification (GTDB taxonomy): domain Bacteria; phylum Actinomycetota; class Thermoleophilia; order Solirubrobacterales; family Solirubrobacteraceae; genus F1-60-MAGs163. Next base: position 12,082 of record DATCDC010000033.1, read on the forward strand.
CCATCCCACCACCTTCGCAGCCTCGGGAGCCGAGGGCCCGGCCTCGCTACGGTTCGGTCATGGAACAGCGCACACTCGGAACCAGCGGCCCCACCGTCTCCGCCATCGGCCTGGGCTGCATGGGCATGAGCGCCTTCTACGGCACGACCGACGAGGGCGAGGCGCTCGCGACGATCCACCGCGCCCTGGAGCTCGGCTGCACGCTGCTCGACACCGCGGAGATGTACGGGCCGCACACGAACGAGCAGCTCGTCGGCCGTGCGCTCGCCGGCCGCCGCGACGAGGCGGTCGTGGCGACGAAGTTCGGCATCCGCTGGGCGCCGACCGACGAGGACCCGACGCGCCGCCTGATCGACGGCTCGCCGGAGAACGTGCGGCGCTCGATCGAGGGCTCGCTGCAGCGCCTCGGCACCGATCACGTCGACCTCTACTACCAGCACCGCATCGACCCGAACACCCCGATCGAGGAGACGGTCGGAGCGCTCGGCGAGCTCGTCGCCGAGGGCAAGGTCCGCCATCTCGGGCTGAGCGAGGCCTCCGCCGAGACGATCCGTCGCGCGCACGCCGCGCACCCGATCGCCGCCGTGCAGACCGAGTACTCGCTGTGGTCGCGCGACCTCGAGGCCGAGGTCCTCCCCACGCTGCGCGAGCTCGGCATCGGGCTCGTCGCCTACTCCCCGCTGGGCCGCGGCTTCCTCAGCGGGCGCTTCAGCTCGACGGACGAGCTCGACGAGCACGACTTCCGCCGCCGCCAGCCGCGCTTCTCGGACGAGAACATCGAGGCCAACCGGCGGCTCGTCGCGAAGATCGCCGAGCTCGCCGCCGAGAAGGAGTGCACGAGCGGGCAGCTCGCGCTCGCCTGGGTGCTGGCGCAGGGCGAGGACATCGTCCCGATCCCCGGCACGAAGCGACGCACGTACCTCGAGGAGAACCTCACCGCCGCCGACATCGAGCTGTCCGCCGAGGACCTGGCGCGCATCGACGCCGAGGTCCCCGCGCCGGCCGGCGAGCGCTACGACCGCTCCGGCATGACGACGCTCAACCACTGACCGGCGCAGCGGGTCGCGGACCCCGTCGCGCTAGGGTCCCCTGGTGCCCCTGATCCCCATGGTCATCGAGCAGACCGCGCGCGGTGAGCGCGAGTACGACATCTACTCGCGCCTGCTCAACGATCGGATCATCTTCCTGGGCCAGCAGGTCGATGACCAGATCGCGAACCTCGTCGTCGCCCAGCTCCTGCATCTGGAGTCCCAGGACCCGGACAAGGACATCTCGATCTACATCAACTCCCCCGGCGGCTCGATCTACGCCGGCATGGCGATCTACGACACGATGCAGTTCATCAAGCCGGACGTGTCGACGATCTGCTGCGGGATCGCGATGTCGATGGGCTCGCTGCTCCTGGCGGCCGGCGCGCCGGGCAAGCGCATGTCGCTGCCCAACAGCCGCATCCTGATCCACCAGCCCTCAGCGGGTTTCGAGGGCCAGTCCACGGACATCGAGATCCACGCCCGCGAGATCCTCAAGATGCGCGACACGATCGACGGCCTCTACGCCCACCACACGGGCAAGTCGGTCGAGCAGGCGCACGAGGACATGCTGCGCGACCGCTTCTTCACCGCCGAGCAGGCCGTCGAGTACGGCCTGATCGACCGCGTTCTCGAACCGCACTAGTACACGCGGCCGTACGTTCTGCGGGTTTCGGCGGCGCGCGGCGCCCCCGGTCCGGCCCTCCTACAGGTCGTAGAGCGCGGTGTACTTCCCGCGCAGATAGTCCAGCAGCGGCTCGGGGTCCAGATCGCTGCCGGTGGCCTGGCGCAGCAGTTCCGGCGGGTCGAGCCGGCGGCCGTGGTGATGGATCGTGCGGCGCAGCCAGTCGCGCAGCTGCGAGCAGTCCCCTGCCTGCAGCGCGGCGTCGAGGCCCGGCAGCTCGCGCCGGGCGGCCGCCCAGAGCTGGCCGGAGACGACGTTGCCCAGCGCGTAGGTCGGGAAGTACCCGAGCTCGCCGTAGCTCCAGTGGATGTCCTGCAGGCAGCCATGACGGTCGTCGGGGACCTCGACGCCGAGCATGTCGCGCGTCCGCTCGTTCCAGGCCGCCGGGACGTCGGCGACCGCCAGCGTCCCCTCGATCAGCGCGACCTCGAGCTCGAAGCGCAGGATCACGTGGAGCGCGTAGGTCGCCTCGTCCGCGTCGACGCGGATCAGGGTCGGGTGCACGGCGTTGATCGAGCGGTGGAAGTCCTCGAGCGGGACGTCGGCGAGCGCCTGCGGGAAGAGGGCCTGCGCCCGCGGGTACCAGTGCTCCCAGAACGGCCACGAGCGCCCGACCTGGTTCTCCCAGGTGCGGCTCTGCGACTCGTGGATGCCGAGCGAGACGCCCGTCCCCAGCGTCGTGCGGTCGAGCGCCGGATCGACGCCGGCCTCGTAGAGCCCGTGGCCGACCTCGTGCATCACCGCGAAGATGCCGCTGAGGTCCGCCTCGCTCCAGCGCGCCGTGACGCGCACGTCGCTGCGCGCGATCGACTGAGCGAACGGGTGCACCGCGTCGTCGATCCGCCACGCGTCGTCCTCGAAGCCGAAGCTGCGGGCGATCTCCAGGCCGAGCGTGCGCTGCTCGGCGACCGGGAACGGGCCCGGCAGCGGCGCAGGCGCCGGCCGCTCGGCGATCGCCTCGACGAGCGGCACGAGCCCGGCGCGCAGCCGCGCGAAGACGTCGCGCACGCCGGCCGTGGTGGCGCCGGGCTCGTAGCCGTCGAGCAGCGCGTCGTACGGGTGCGCGAAGTCCGGGAAGCAGGCCGCGACCTCGCGCCGCAGCTCGACCTGGCGCTCCAGGTGCGGCCGGAAGCGCGCGAAGTCGGACTCCTCACGGGCCTGCATCCACGCCGGGATCGCGTCGGCATTGGCGTGCGCGATCGCGACGACGAGCTCGCCGGGGATCCGTGTCGCGCGGTCGCGGTCGCGGCGGGCGACGCGCGCGATCACGGCGTCGTCGGGCAGTGCGCCCGGGGCGCCGGCCGCGGCCGCGGCCGCATCGATCAGCTCGCCGAGCGTCGCGTCGGCCGCGCGCTCGTGGGCGAGCCGCTCGAGCGTCGCCGTCAGCTCGCCGCGCGACTCCGCGCCGCGCTTCGGCATGACCGTCTCGCGGTCCCACCCCAGCAGCGCGATCGTCGTGCCGAGGTCGGCCAGCTCGGCGAGGCGCTCGCGCAGCGCCGTCGCGGCCTGACGGCCGTTCACGGACTCAGGTGATGACATGCTCGATCTCCCCCAGCGACTCGATCTCGATGCGCACCGTATCCCCGGCCGCCAGGAACTGCGGCGGGTCGAGCGCCATCCCCACCCCGCTCGGCGTGCCGGTGAGGATCAGGTCGCCCGGCTCGAGCGTGATGGTCTCGGCGATGAACTCGATGATCTCCGGGATCGAGAAGACGAGGTCCGAGGTCGAGGCGTCCTGGCGCAGCTCGCCGTTGACCCAGGTGCGCAGCGTCAGGTCCTCCGGGTCCTCGACCTCGTCGGCGGTCGTGACCCACGGGCCGAACGGGCAGAACGTGTCGGCGCCCTTCGCCCGCGTCCACTGCGACTCGCGACCCTGCAGGTCGCGCGCGCTCACGTCGTCGGCGACGGCGTAGCCGGCGACGCTGTTGCCCGGGCCGAGGACCACGGCGAGCTCGCCCTCGTAGTCCAGGCGCCGCACGACCGGCGGGGTGACGACCGGGCCGCCGGGCGGCGCGACGGACGTCGGCAGCTTCATGAAGACGATCGGCACCTCCGGCAGCTCGCGGCCCTGCTCGGCCGCGTGCGCCCGGTAGTTCAGGCCGATGCCGAAGATCGCGCGCGGCGTGTACGGCGCGAGCAGCGTCACCTCGCCGAGCGCGAACGCCTCCCCCGCAGCCGGCGTACGCTCGCCCGAGGCCAGGCGCTCCAGGACGGTGGTGCCGTCGGCGAACGCGACGACGTGCTCGCCGTCGACCTGACCGGCTCGGGCGGGGCCGCCGCCGGGCGGGAGGAACGTCGCGAGCTTCACGGCCGTGCAGCCTAGCTGCGGGCGAGGGCGGCGAGCGCCGCCCGCACGGCGACGTCGCGCTCACGCGCGTCGTCCTGCGTCCAGCGCCAGCCGACGGGCGCGTCGATCGCGAACGTCGGCCGGCGATGGCTCTGGACCACGTCGACGTCGATCGCCACGCCCACGACGCCGTCCAGGCCCTCGAGTGGATCGGCGACGACACGTGCGCGCCCGTGGGCCGTGCACGCCACGTCGCCCGCGGCGAGGATCGCCACCGCGACGCGCGGGTTCGCCCGCAGGCGCTCGAGCGAGCCGCGCCGCCCGCCGAGCGCGAGCAGGATCAGGGCGTCGCCGGCGCGCAGTGCCGTCGAGACCGGGATGGCGTGCGGCTCCGGGCCGGAGGTCGCCAGGATCGTGACCGTGCCGGGCGGCCAGTCCGGGAGGGGCTCGTCGGACATCGCGCGAGCGTAGATGGCGCCGACGCACGGCGTCCCCCGCCCGCGTCCTGCGACCATGGTGGTGATGCCCTTCCCCATCCAGCTCGCGGCCGCCGGCGGCGGCTCCTCCGGCTTCGGCGGCGGGGGCGGTGGCGGCGGCGGCTTCTCCGGCGGCGGCGGCGGTGGCGGCGTCTACATCGGCGGCGGCTCGGGCAGCGGCATCGTCCTGCTGATCCTCGTGATCGCCGTCATCGGCTTCTTCCTCTTCACGACGATCGCCACGTGGCTGATGGTGCGCAAGATGCGCGCGCGGCTCGATGAGCGCGACCGCCGCGTGCGGACCGCCTCCGCCGAGGCCGCCGAGGACGACGCCGCATTCACCGCCGAGCGCGTGACCCAGGACGCCGCCGTCATGTTCCACGCGATTCAGGGCGCCTGGGACGCGCGCGACGAGCGCACGCTCGCGACGATGGTCGGCGACGACCTGCTCGCGGAGTGGCACCGGCGCCTCGGGGACTTCGAGCGCAAGGGCTGGCACAACCGCGTGCGCGTCGTCAGCGGGCCCGAGGTCAAGTACGTCGGGCTCGTCAACCGCGAGGCCGACGCCGACGACCGGATCGTCCTGCACATCGACGCGCAGCTCGAGGACTACGTCGAGCTGCCCAACGGGATGCGCATGCAGCACAGCGGGCAGAGCTCGTCGGTCACCCACTGCAGCGAGTACTGGACGCTCGGAAAGCGCGACGCCCGCTGGATCCTCGTGTCGATCGAGCAGGATGCCGAAGGCCGCCACAACCTCGACGCGCCGATCGTCGCCTCGCCCTGGAGCGACGAGGAGCGCCTGCACGACGCGGCGCTCGTCGAGGGCGCCGTCGCCGACGGTGCGACGGGGACGCGTTTCGCGACGGCGGAGCTCGTCGACGTCGACCTCGCCGCCGACGCCCGCGCGCAGGCCCTCGACCTCTCGCTCGTCGACGGGCGCTTCGCCCCCGACGTGCTGGCCGCCGCGGCGCGGCGGGCCGCCGAGGGCTGGGCGGAGGCCGTCGACGGCGCCGACGCGCCGCTCGAGGCGGTCGCCACCCGCGAGGCCGTCGACGCCCTGCTGTACGCCGGCGACGCCAGCCGCGCGACGCGCCTGGTCGTCCGCGGCCCGCGCGTCGAGCAGGTCCAGATCGCCGAGCTGACGCCGACGCCGGAGCCCGCGCGCATGACGCTGGCGGTCCGCGTGTGCGGCCGCCGCTACGTCGAGGACCGCGACACGGCCGCCGTCATGTCCGGCTCCAAGGACCGCGAGAGCACCTTCACCGAGCACTGGACGATGGCGCTCGACGGCAGCGACGAGACCCCCTGGCGGCTCGTCGGCGTCGCCTGAGCGCCGCTCTGGACAAAGCGCCCCGGGCAACGTGTTCCGCTGCGGACGGGGTGACCTGCTCCGCCCTGCACTACGCTCCGGCGACCGTTGGACATCCTGTCGGCGGAGCAGTGCGACATGGCGAACTCCGGTGAGGAAGAGCGCGTGCAGGCAGCGGCCGCGACGACGGCGTCATCCGCCACCCCGGACATCCGGCTCGTCGACCTCGAGAAGCGCTTCGGCGACTTCACAGCGGTCGACCACATCGCGCTCGACGTCGCGCCCGGTGAGTTCTTCACGATGCTCGGCCCGTCGGGGTCCGGCAAGACGACGACGCTGCGCCTGATCGCCGGGTTCGAGGTCCCGGACTCCGGCCGCGTCGAGCTCGCCGGCGAGAACGTCGCGCGCCGTCCGCCCTTCGAGCGCGACGTGAACACCGTCTTCCAGGACTACGCGCTGTTCCCGCACATGACGGTGCTGGACAACGTCGCCTACGGCCTGAAGATCCGCAAGGTCGGCCGCCGCGAGCGCCGCGCCCGCGCGCAGGAAGCGCTCGCGATGGTGCGCCTGCCGGACGTCGGCGGCCGCAAGCCCTCCCAGCTCTCCGGCGGCCAGCGCCAGCGCGTCGCGCTCGCCCGCGCGATCGTCAACCGCCCGCGGGTGCTGCTGCTCGACGAGCCGCTGGGCGCGCTGGACCTCAAGCTGCGCGAGAACATGCAGGTCGAGCTCAAGCGCATCCAGCAGGACGTCGGCATCACGTTCGTCTACGTCACGCACGACCAGGACGAGGCGCTCTCGATGAGCGACCGCCTGGCCGTCTTCAACAACGGGCGCATCGAGCAGGTCGGCACGCCGGCCGAGGTCTACGAGCATCCGGCGAACGAGTTCGTCGCCGGGTTCGTCGGCATCTCGAACGTCATCGAGCGCGACGGCACGCGCTTCACGATCCGGCCCGAGAAGGTGCGGATCCTGGAGGAGGGCGACGCCAGCGACGGCCTGCACGTCGAGGACGGCACCGTCGTCGACGCAAGCTACGTCGGGCAGGCCACGCGCTACGGGATCGCGCTCGAGCAGGGTGGCGAGATCGTCGTCACGCGCCAGAACTTCGAGACCTCGCACGAAGAGGCCCGCATGATGAGCGGGCGGCGGGTCCGCGTCGGCTGGCGCCAGAGCCAGGCCTACACCATCGAGACAGCAGCCAAGCACCCTGAGGAGGGAGCATGAAGCGCATCAGCGTCTACGCGGTCATCGCGGTGATCGTCTCGCTCGGCATCGCAGCGTGCGGTTCGAGCAGCAGCAGCAGTTCCTCCGGCAATGCGGAGTTCCAGGTCCCGAAGGTGCCGATCGCGAACACGATCGGCAAGGGCGAGGGCCAGCTGAACATCGTCAACTGGGTCGGCTACGCCGAGGACGGCTCGACCGACAAGAAGGTCAACTGGGTGGGGCCGTTCGAGCAGCAGACGGGCTGCAAGGTCAACTCGAAGGTCGCGGCGACCTCCGACGAGATGGTCACACTGATGCGGACCGGCAACTACGACGGCGTGTCGGCCTCCGGCAACGCCTCGGTGCGCCTGATCGCCGGCGGCGACGTGCGGCCGATCGACACGAAGATCCTCACGAACTGGCCGCAGATCGACCCGCTCGTGAAGTACAAGCCCTACAACTCGGTCAACGGCCAGATGTACGGCGCGCCGCACGGCTTCGGCGCGAACATGCTCGCCTACAACACGAAGGCGATCACGCCGGCACCGACGAGCTGGAGCGTCATCTACGACCCGGCCAACAAGGGCAAGGTCACGATCTACGACGACCCGATCACGATCGCCGACGCGGCCGTCTACCTCGCCGCCACACAGCCGAGCCTGGGGATCAAGGACCCCTACGAGCTCGACCAGAAGCAGTTCGACGCCTCGGTCGCGCTGCTGAAGAAGCAGCGCCCGCTGATCGGGCAGTTCTGGGGTGACGTCACCAAGCAGCAGCAGGGCTTCGCGCAGGGCGACCTGAACGTCGGGTCGATCTGGCAGTACACGGCGAACCTGCTGACCGCCGACAAGCAGCCGATCGCCACGACGCTCCCGACGGAGGGGGCCACCGGCTGGTCGGACACCTGGATGCTGTCCACGAAGGCCAAGCACCCCAACTGCATGCTCGAGTGGATGAACTACATCCAGACGCCGAAGGTGCAGGCGCAGGTCGCCGAGTGGTTCGGCGAGGCGCCGGCCAACCTCAAGGCCTGCCAGTACACGCAGGACACGTCGTTCTGCAAGACCTACCACTCCGGCGACAGGGCCTACTTCGACAAGGTGAAGTTCTGGGCGACGCCGACGAAGAACTGCCGCGACGGGCGCGGCAACATCTGCGTGGACTACTCGCAGTGGGTCCAGGCCTGGACCGACATCAAGGGCTAGGGGCGGACGCACCCGTTGTCCGCCCGACCGGCGACAGCGCCTGAGAAGCGCCCCGCGCGCGGGCACCCGCTCGCGGGGCTCTTCTGGCGCATCCGCGGCCTGCGCGTCGGGTCGCTGCTGGCCGCCCCGCTGGGCTGGCTCGGGGTCGTCTATCTCGGGTCGCTCGTCGTCCTGCTGATCGCCTCGTTCTGGACGCTGAACGAGTTCAGCGGGCTCATCGTCAAGGGCTTCAGCCTCGACAACTACAAGACGATCATCACCGAGCCCGTCTACCGGCGGATCGTGCTGCGCACGGTCTCGCTGGCGGCACTGGTGACGATCACCGACATCGTGCTCGCGTTCCCGATCGCCTTCTACATGGCGCGCGTGGCGGGCACGCGCTCGAAGGGGCTGCTCGTGGTCGGCGTGCTGATGCCGCTGTGGGCGAGCTACCTCGTGAAGGTCTACTCGTGGCGCACGATGCTCTCCACGGACGGCGTCATCAACTGGCTGCTCGACCCGTTCGGCCTGCACGTCCCCACCTCGGGCTACATCCGCGTGTGGATCGTGATGGCCTATCTCTGGCTGCCGTACATGATCCTGCCGCTCTACGCGGGCCTGGAGCGCATCCCCAACTCGCTGCTCGACGCCTCGGGCGACCTCGGCGCGCGGCCGTGGCGCACCTTCCGGGCCGTCGTGCTGCCGCTCGCCCTGCCGGCGATCGCCGCGGGCTCGATCTTCACCTTCTCGCTGACGCTCGGCGACTACATCACGCCGCAGCTCGTCAGCAACACACAGTTCATCGGCAACGTCGTCTACGCGAACGTCGGCGTCGCGAACAACCTGCCGCTGGCCTCCGCGTTCGCCACGGTGCCGATCCTGATCATGCTGATCTACCTGTTCATCGTCCGGCGCCTGGGCGCCTTCGAGGCGCTGTGATGCCCGTCTCCGGCGGCACGAAGTGGATCCTGCGGATCGGCTCGGCGATCACGCTCGCCTTCCTGTACTTCCCACTCGTCGTGATCGGCATCTACGCCTTCAACACGACGCGCGTGCAGACGTGGCCGCCCGCGAGCCTGTCGACGCGCTGGTTCAGCGACGCGTTCCACAACACGGGCGTGCGCGACGCGCTGTGGACGAGCGTGCGCGTCGGCCTCGCCGCCACGGCGCTGGCGCTGATCCTCGGCACGCTCGCCGCCTACGCGCTGGCGCGCTACGACTTCTTCGGCAAGGAGTCGGTGTCGTTCCTGATCGTGCTGCCGATCGCGCTGCCCGGCATCGTCACCGGCATGGCGCTGAACGCGACGTTCACGCAGATCCTCCACGTCAGCCTCGCGGTCTGGACGATCGTCGTCGCGCATGTGACGTTCTGCATCGTCGTGATCTTCAACAACGTCGTCGCGCGGCTCAGACGCACGCCGGCGTCCTTCGAGGAGGCCGGCGCCGACCTCGGCGCGGTCCCGCGACGCACGTTCGTCGACATCACATTCCCGCAGATGCGCTCGGCCCTGATCGCGGGCGCGCTGCTGGCGTTCGCGCTGAGCTTCGACGAGGTGATCGTCACGACGTTCACCGCGGGCAGCACCGAGACGCTGCCGATCTGGATCCTCTCGAACCTCCAGCGCCCCAACCAGCTGCCGGTCGTCAACGTCGTCGCCGTCTGCGTCGTCGTCCTCTCGATCATCCCGGTCTACATCGCCCAGCGCCTCTCGAACGACCCGGTGACGGCGGTCGGCACCGTCACGGACATCCCGGCCGGGCCGGGGAACTAGTACACGCGGCCGTAAGTTCTGCGGGTTTCGGCGGCGCGCGCTCGCGCCTGAGGCCCGTCGGCGTCCGGCCCCGTGCCACCGGCACGGGGCCGGAACACCGCCGACGCGACGCCCCCGCGATCGCGCTCTGCGAGGTCTAGCGTGCGCGGCCCGCTCCGCGCCGCGCGGTAGATTCGCCGCGTGCGCGACCGACGATCGCTGGGCGGCGTGGGGTGATGATCGGGCTCGAGCTCGTCGGCCTCCTGCTGCTCGTCCTGGCGATCGGGTTCTTCGTCACCGCCGAGTACGCGCTCGTGGCCGCGCAGGACGCCGACCTCGAGGCGCTCGCCGCGGGGGGCCGGCGTGGCGCGCGCACAGCGATCGCGCTGGCGGACGCTCCCGAGCGCACGACCGGCACCGCGCAGGTGGCCGTCAGCGTGCTCGCGATCGCGCTGGGCGCGCTCGGCGTCCCGGTCCTGCGCCAGCTGCTCGACCCGGTCCTGGCGACGGCGCTGTCGTTCCTTCTCGCGCTGCTGGTGGTGATCGTCGTCGAGGTCGTGCTCGGCGAGCTCGTGCCCAAGGCGCTCGCGCTGCACCGCGCCGCCCCGATCGCCGCGGCGCTGGCCCCGGCGCTGGCGGCGGTCGGGCGGTTGCTGCATCCCGTCGTCTGGACGCTGCAGGGCGCGGCGGGCCTCGTCCTGCGGCCGCTGCGCGTGCCGGCCGCGCCGGCGGGGACGTCGGTGCGCAGCGTCGAGGAGCTGCGCGGGATGCTCGCCGATGCGGAGGACTCGGGGCTGATCGAGGAGTCCGAGGAGGAGATGCTCTACCGCGTCTTCGACTTCGCCGACCAGGAGGTCGTCGACGTGATGGTCCCCTGGTCGGACGTCACCGCGCTGCCGGTCGAGCTCAGCGCGAGCGCCGCGCTCGAGCGCATCGTCGACCAGCCGCACACGCGCTACCCCGTCTACCGCGATGACATCGACCACATCGCCGGGATGCTCCACGTGCGCGACCTCTTCATCGCGCTGCACGAGGGCGGCGAGGCCGAGGTGCGGATCGAGGACCTGCTGCGCCCCGCGGCCTTCGTCCCGGCGATGAAGGACCTCGGCGCGCTGCTGGGCGAGATGCGCCGCTCGGGCCAGCACGTCGCGATCGTCATCAACGAGTACGGCTCGACGATCGGCCTGGCGACGCTTGAGGACCTCGTCGAGGAGATCATCGGCGAGATCGAGGACGAGTTCGACCTGCCGGACGAGTCGGTCGTGCACCTCGACGACGGCCGTCTGCGCGTGTTCGGGAGCTTCACCGTCGACGACTTCAACGAGCAGTTCCACACGAAGCTCCCGCAGGAGCGCTTCCGCACGCTCGGCGGCCTGGTCTTCGGCGAGCTCGGGCGTCAGGCACGGGTCGGCGACCTGGCCGCGATCGCCGGTGTCGAGTTCACGGTCGACGAGGTCGAGGGCCCGCGCGTGGAGCGCCTCGTCGTGCGGCTGCCGGACGGCGACGAGTAGACGGCACCAGCGGCATCTGTTCGGCGTCCGCAACGCATGGGACGCTCTGGCGCGGTGAAGCTCATGGACCACATCTCGCGAGCGTTCGAGTGGGTCGGCGTCGCGGTGATCGTCGGCGCGTTCCTGCTGACCGTCGCGTTCGCGGTGCGCGACGCCAGCCAGCACCGTGAGACCGCCGAGATGTACGAGCGCGTGCGCCGCGTGTTCGGGCGCGGGCTCCTGCTCGGGCTCGAGGTGCTGGTCGCCGCGGATCTGATCCGCACCGTCGCCGTCGAGCCGACGCTCAACAACGTCGAGGTGCTCGGCATCCTCGTCCTGATCCGCACGCTGCTGAGCTTCTCGCTGGACGTCGAGATCGACGGCCAGCTGCCGTGGAAAAAGCGCCGCGCGGACGGACGGCCGCCCGGGTCGTGAGCCGCGCCGCGGCCGCGCATCGCGTCGCGCTGCTGGACTGGCTGGCGTGCGCCGCCGGCGGGTGGGAGAGGCGGGCGGCGCGAGCCGCGCGCAGCAGCGGGACCGGGGTGCTTGAGATGGTCGCCGCGCTCGGCGCCGCCGGCCACGTCCTGGACTTCGACGACACCTACCTCCCGGGCATCGCGCACCTGAGCGCCGCCGCCGCGCCCGCGGCGCTCGCGCTCGGCGCGGCGCGCGGGGCGACGGTGGGGGCCGTGCTCGACGCCCACGCCATCGGCTTCGAGCAGACCGGCGCGCTCGCGCGGGCGAGCCATCCCGCGCTCTACGATCGCGGCTGGCACCCGACCGCCGTCTGCGGCACGGTCGGAGCAGCGGCCGCCGCCGCGCAGCTGCTCGGACTGCGCGGCGCCGAGCAGGAGAGCGCGCTGGCGCTCGCCGGGCTGCGCGCGGCCGGCTCGCGCGCGGGGTTCGGCTCGGACGCCAAGGCGCTCGGTGCCGGCCTCGCCGCGGCGGCCGGCGTCCATGCCGCGCTGCTGGCGGCCGGTGGTGCGCGCATGCCGCTCGCGGCGCTCGAGGGCGCGGCCGGTTTCGGCGCGACGACCGGCGGCGCCTGGGCGCGCCCGGACCCCGGCGCGCCGGCGGTCGCGGAGAACTGGATCAAGCCCTGGCCGTGCTGCCTGATGGCGCATTCGTCGATCGAGGCGGCGCTCGAGCTCGCGGCGGCGGGCGTGCAACCCGGCGAGCTCGTCGTGCGCGTCCACCCCCGCGCGCGCCAGGCGGCGGCCTACGACGACGTCGCCGACGGCCTGCAGGCGCGCTTCTCCATCCCCTACCTCACGGCATTTGCGCTGCTGCGCGGCGCGCCGGACATCGCGGGGCTCGATGTCGTCGACCCCGGGGTGCGCGCGTTCGCAGCGGCGCGCGTGCGCGTCGTCGAGGACGCCGCGCTCGCCGAGTGCGAGGCGCGCCTGGAGGATGCCGGCGGCGTGCGCCTGGGCGTCGTCGTCGCCTCGCTCGGCTCGCCGCAGCGCCCGATGAGCGCGGCGCAGCTCGCCGCGAAGGTGCGTGCCCTGGCGGGCGCACGCCTCGACGGCGCGCTCGAGGACGCCGGCCGCCCCGCTGCAGATCTGCTCGCAGCGATCGGCTGACGCGCGGCACACCGCTATCCTGCAGGGCAGCGTTGCGGCAACCGGCCGCACGCGAGGCAGCTTTCTTGGGTCCCGCCTTGAGCGGTTCGGGTCAGCAGTGCCTCCCGAATCCGCGGCATCCCGCCGCATCAAGGAGCTCCCCCATGTCTTCGCAGTCCTTCGCCGACCTCGGCGTATCCAGTGCCGTGTGCACGGCACTCTCCAAGCGTGGCTTCGACGAGCCGTTCGCGATCCAGACCAAAGTGATCGGCGACGTGCTCGCCGGTCGCGACGTGCTGGCCAAGTCCCCCACAGGGTCGGGCAAGACGCTCGCCTTCATGGTCCCGCTGATCGATCGCATCGAAGCGACCGACCCGCGCCCGTCGGCGCTGATCCTCGCCCCCACCCGCGAGCTCGCCACGCAGATCGTCGAGGCGACCTACCCGATCGCGCACGCCCGCGCGCTCAAGGTCAAGGCGGTCTACGGCGGCGTGGGCCTCGAGAAGCAGGCCCGCGAGGCCGCCAAGTCGCACATCATCGTCGCGACCCCCGGCCGCCTGGAGGACCTCCTCCAGCGCCGCGCCTTCTCCCTGTCGGCCGTCAAGATCCTCGTCCTCGACGAGGCCGACCGCATGCTCGACATGGGCTTCAAGCCCGCCGTCGACCGCATCGTCGCGCAGTGCCCGCGCCAGCGCCAGACGCTCTTCTTCTCGGCCACGCTGGACGGCGAGGCCGGGCGCATCGCCCAGGCCTTCACCAACGACGCGGTGCGCCACGAGCACACCCCGCCGGTCCAGCAGGTCACGGACATCGAGCACCGCTTCGTCGCCGTCGAGCGCGATGAGCGCATCCGCCGGCTGATCGACGAGCTGCGTGAGGACCGCGACCTCGCGCTGGTGTTCGTGCGCACCAAGCGCGGCGCCGACCGGCTCGTCAAGCGCCTCAACGCCGACGGCCACGAGGCCGTCGCGATGCACGGCGACAAGAGCCAGCGCCAGCGCGAGAAGGCGCTCGCGAGCTTCGAGGCCGGCCGCGTCGACACGCTCGTCGCGACCGACGTCGCCGCGCGCGGCATCGACGTCGACGGCATCTCGCACGTCATCAACTTCGACCCGCCGGAGGATCGCGAGGGCTACGTGCACCGCATCGGGCGCACCGGCCGCGCGGGCCGCACCGGCATCGGCATCACCTTCGTCGGCACCGAGCACGCCGGCGACGTCTCCAGGATCGCGGCCGAGCTGCGCCTGGAGACCGAGTTCGAGGCCTCCGGCCACCGCGTCGCGCCGCCCTTCACCGGCGGGAACGGCGGCGGGGGGCGCAAGCAGGGCGGGCGCCCGGGCGCCGGGCGCCAGGGCGGCGGCGGGCGCAGCAGCCGCACCGGCACCGGCGCGGCGGGCGGCAACCCGCGCAGCGTCCACTCCCAGCGCCCCGGCGGCTCCGGCCGCGGGCGCCGCTCCAGCGCCCGCTAGTGGGTCTTCTCTGAATGTCGGGCCGGAGATGCCGCGGCGGCGGCGCCGTCAGGCAAGGACGCAGGATCGGTGCAATGCCGGTGGCATTGGGCGGGCGGGCCGAGATCGGGACGCCGCATGACGGTGATCGCCGTCCGGCATACCCGGTCAGACGTTTTGAGAAGGGCCACGAGTACCGTGGCCCGAAGTTCTGCGTGGAATTCGGCGCGGGCGCGGTCGTGATCTGAGGGTCGGCGGTGTTCCGGCCTGATTCGCGCCCGCCCGCCCGCACGGGGCCCGCCACCTGCGCGAGCGTGAGCCGCTCGGCCCCCGTGAGCTCGTAGGCGCGGCCCGCGTGCGTGGCCTCATCGACGGGACGCTAGCGTGCGGAGTGTGGCGAAGACCGTCCAGGCCAAGAAGCGCTGCTGCAAGAGCAGTCCGCGCTGCAAGCGCTGCCCGATCGTCCTCAAGCGCCTCGAGCAGGCCGGGCTCGCCGAGCACCTCCACGGCCGCGAGTTCCGCCTCCACCCCTCGCTGCACAAGGCGCAGCTCAAGGCCGTGCGCAAGCGGGCCCGCTGACACGGATCCGTTCTCAGCCGCCAAGCCGTCCACGCTCCCGCCTTCCGTACGAAGCGCGCTGTACAGTCCGCGCGCACAAGGAGGGGTGCGCGTGGCGGCCTCGTTCCAGCAAGCGGAAGGCGGGGAACCATGCGGCGAGCGACTCTCGGTATCGCACTCGTGCTCGGGCTCACGCTCGGGCTGAGCGCGCAGGCGCTGGCGGTCACCACCGTCTCGCGGTCGGGCAACGTGATCACGATCACCGGCGGGGACGAGGTCAACTACGTCGACCAGGTCGACAACTACGCCTCCGTCATCTACACCGACCCGGCCGGGATCGCCTACGGGGCCGGCTGCACCGACGCCGGCTCCAACAGCGTGGACTGCGGCAGCGCCGGCCCGGGGCTGGTCGCCAACGTGAGCCTGGGCGGCGGGGACGACACGTTCCGGCCCAACGCGGTGCAGACGAACTTCCCGAAGCTCAACGTCGATCTGGGCGCCGGGAACGACACGATGTGGGGTTCCGCGCTCGACGACACCATCAACGGCGGGCCCGGCGACGACAGCATCATCGGGCGCGGCGGGAACGACACGATCGACGGCGGCGACGGGCGTGACAGGCTGCAGGGCTCCGATGGCGACGACACGATCACCGGCGGGCCGGGCGTCGACAGCATGTTCGGCGACGGCGAGTACACCTCGCTGTCCGGCTTCGGCAACGACACGCTGCTCGCGCGCGACGGCGAGATCGACGCGCTCTCCTGCGGCTTCGGCGCGGACAGCGTCGTCGCGGACGCCGGCGACACGTTCGACGTGCTCGGCGACTGCGAGCAGCGCGACATCAGCGCCGCGACATCAGCGCCCGGCACGGGCACCGGCACCGGCACCGGCACCGGCTCGACACCGGCAGCGACCCCGCTGTCGGTGGCACTCGGGGCACCGAAGCCGGCGAAGCTCGGGGCTCTGCTCGCCGGCGGGGCGCTGAGCTTCCGCGTCAGCTTCTCGGGTGCATGCAGCGCGACCGTCGGGCTCGTGCTGCGCGCGGCGGAGGCCAGGCGCCTGAAGGTCGGCAAGAAGGACACGCGCATCGCGCGGGCCGTCGACACCATCCAGCAGGGCGGCACCTTCGCCGCGACGCTCAGGATCAGCAAGACCTACCGCACGAAGCTGCGCCGCGCGAGGTCGGTCACGGCCTACCTCGTGCTCGTGTGCACCGACGGCTCCGGCGCGCTGCCGTCGGCCGCGCGCAAGCTCGTGCTCAAGCGATGAGCGGGCTCAGCCGCCGGCAGTGACGCGCAGCGTCGTCCCGGCGACAGCGACGACGTCGCCCGGATGCAGCTGGCGCCCGCGGCGGTTGTCGGCCTCCCCGTTGACGAGCACCTGCTCGACATTCAGGAAGGCCTTCAGCTCGCCGCCGGCGTCCACCAGCCCGGAGAGCTTCAGCAGCTGGCCGAGCCGGATGGTCTCACCGCGGATGGGCACGTCCTGTGGCACGGCCTCCAGCCTAGGGCGCCTGCGTCGCCGGTGTGGGCCAGCTCGCGCGGGGATCGGGCAGCGCGGGCGCGATCAGGCCGCACCGGCGAGGGCCGGAGCCAGCTGCGCGATCCCGGCAGGCCCGATGCCGCAGCAGCCGCCCACGAGCCGCGCGCCGGCCGCGACCCATCCGCGCACGAGCGCAGCGGGGAAGCAGGCGATCCCCGCGCGCGTCCACGTGCGCGCCTCCCCGTCCCACACCCGCCCGCTGTTGGGATAGGCGACGAGCGGCACGTCGGTGACGCTGCGCGCGCGCTGCAGCAGCTCCTCGACGTGCTCGGGGGCCGTGCAGTTCACGCCGACGGCCGCCACGCGGGTGCCGCCGAGCGCTGCACGGACCGCCTCCTCGATCGGCTCGCCGTGCACCGTCGTGCGGCCGTCGCGACAGGCGAACGTCACCCAGGCCTGCGGCGCCTGCAGGCGGTCGAGCACCCGCGCGAGCGCGGCGGCCTCGTCCGCACGCGGGATCGTCTCGCACGCGACGCAGTCCGGCCGGGCCTGCAGCAGCGCCGCCAGGCGCTCCTCGTGAAAGCGCTCGAGGTCGGCCCCTGAGCGGCCGCCGTAGTCGCCGGTGTACTCCTGTCCGCCGGCCAGCACCGCGCCGTACGGGCCGACGGACGCGGCGACGAGCGCGCGCGGCGCCCCCGGCGCCTCGGCCTCGAAGCGCGCCCGGGCCGCCTGGGCGAGCAGCACGCTGCGCTGCAGCAGCCGGTCAGCCCGATCGGCCGTGACCCCGACCCGCTCGTAGCCCGCGCGGCTCGCCTGGTAGCTCGCGCTCGTCACGACCCGCGCGCCGGCCCGCAGGAAGGCGAGGTGCGCGTCCTCGATCGCGGCCGGATCGTCGGCGAGCAGCCGGGCGGACCACAGGTCGTCGGAGAGGTCGTGGCCGTCCTCCTCGAGCTGCGTCGCCAGGCCGCCGTCGAGCACGACCGGATCGCCGAGGGTGAGCAGCGTGGTGAGGGCTTGCGCGTCGACGCGGTGCGGCACGAGCCGCAGGCTACGCGGCGGACGCGCCGGGCGGCGGCTCGCGCAGTGCCTCGATGCGGCGCGCGCGGCGCACCGCATAGGCCGGCGAGAGCGCGGAGGTGATGATCAGGATCGTGGCGCCGAGCACGAGCCACAGCGGTGCGATCACCCACTCGATCCAGCCCGCGGCCGAGCGCAGCACCGCGGTCTCGACGACGTACAGCAGGCAGCCGACGAGGAAGACGACGAGCCACAGGAAGTAGCGCGCCTGGTCGGTCACGCCGCGACGCGCCGGGACGTCCCAGACACGCCCGTAGACCAGCTCGTGCGCCCGATGCCCAGGCCGAACGTGACGATGCTCGCGACCGCGATCAGCGTCGCCGTCAGCTGGTGACCGCCGGCGCCCTCGAGCACGTCCTTCGTGAGCGTCGCCGTCTGGCCCTTGAGGTGCAGCCGCGCGATCAGCCGCGTGGCGACCGCGGTCGGATCGCGGTCCGCGTAGGACGCCATCGCGATGACCGCCGGCAGCAGGGTGACGAAGAAGTACGCCGCGAGCAGCAGCGCGAAGAGCTGCCCGTCCGCCCGCCGGTAGCGCGTGAACCACCCGACCGCGACGCCGGCCCGCGAATGCCCCTCCTGGCGATCGGCCCAGTCCTGGGCCTTCGCCGTGTAGACCTCGGTCCAGGCGAAGGCGCGCGTGGCCAGGTCGACGACGCGGTCGCTGAAGCGCTCGGGCCGCTCGTCGCCCGGATCCTCGGGCGGCGGTGTCTGCGTGGTCTCGTCAGTCATGTCGGTTGGTCGCCCTTCCCCGCTCAGCCGAGCGCGTCGATACCCTGCACCAGCGCGTAGACGCCGGCCACGAACGCGACGATCGCGCCGAGCGTCCAGCCGTTGTCCGCGAGCCACGCCTGTGTGCGCTCGAGCCCGGCCGCGACGCTGCCGGGCCGGACGAACAGCGCGACCACGGTGATCTCGACGAAGATCAGCACGCCGGCCGCGCAGATCAGCACCGCCAGCACGTTCGAGCTCGTCGAGCTGCCGCTGTCGGCGATCTTCTGGACGGCCAGCAGGTACAGCGGCGAGGGCAGGAACATCGCCACGCCGAGCACGAAGGACCACTTCTGGCTCGCGGTCGCGCGCCGCGACCACTCGGCGATCCTTCCCGGCTTGCCGCCCTCGTCGTCGACCGGCTTGTCCTTCTCACGCGTGCGCCGGCGCCACAGCCATGCCCCGAGCGCGAGCAGCAGCAGCCCGACGGCGATCTCGACGCCGCCGCTGGCCGACGCGCTGCTCTGCACCGTCGCGCCGGAGCCCTTCAGCACGGCGAGCGCGATCAGCCCTGCTGCAACGACCATCAGCGCCGCGCCGGCGAAGTACGCCAGCACAAGGCGGCGCGGGTGCTCACCGGTGAGCAGCAGGAGCAGCACGAGCAGCGCCGGCGGGTAGATCGCCGCGCTCAGGGCGAGCGGGAGTGCCTCGTCGAGCGCGCTCATCGCGGCGAGTCTATGCCGCGGTCGGCGTCGCGCAGTCGTCCGATTGGGCTGATCGCCCGAAGCCCGTGCGCGCCAGCTGGCCCAGCGCCTTCCACGGCGAATCCGGGAGGTCGGCCGACGGCGAGGCGCCCGGATGCTGCGGCGCGATGCGCACGCGCAGCACGCCGGGACGCGCGAGGAAGCGCAGCGGGGCGTCGAGCACGACGGCCTCCCCGTCGACGCCGGCCGGGATCCGGCGGTCCGAGCGGACCTCGAACGCGGGAGCGGTCCACTCGGTCAGGGGGCTGCTCTGCGCGCCGAAGATCGTCACGCCCAGGACGCCCTCGTCAAGCCGCGGCCGCGTCGCCGCGCTGACGAGGCCGAAACGGTAGGCGTTGTTGGAGACGAGGATCGCCGCGCCGGAGGACTGCTCGGTCCCGTCGGCGCCGTCGAAGCGCAGCGCGGGGGCCTCGCTGTCCGGGCCCAGCGCCGCGGGGACCGCGTCGAAGATCGTGCGCAGCTTGGCGTCCCGGTAGCCCTGCTCCTGGACCGCCTCGGCGTAGAGGCCGAGCGAGACGTTGTTGACGAAGACCTGCCCGTTCACCTCGGCGAGGTCGACGCGGCGCTCGCCACCGTCGACGAAGGCGTCGAGCGCGCCGACGACGTCCTCGCGGTCGACGCCCAGGTCGAGCGCGAAGTGGTTGCGCGTCCCGGCCGGGATGCACGCGTACGGCAGCCCCTCGCGCGCTGCGTGCGCTGCCACGATCGCCTGCGAGCCGTCGCCGCCCGCCATCGCCAGGCCGTCGGCGCCGGACGCGATCGCCGAGCGGACGAGCTCGTTGAGGTCCTCGCCGGGCTGCAGCTCGATCGGTTCGATGCCGCGCCTGCGCGCCTCGTCGGGCAGGTGGAAGCGCTCCGCCTTGCCGCCGCCCGAGCGCGGGTTCCAGAACAGGACCGCGCGCGTGGGCGGCGTCGCCGGCGGCAGCGCGACGCGGAGCGACGCCGCGGTGCGCGCGGCCACGAAGGCCAGGACGAGCGCCAGGACCACGCCGACCTCGGCGAGCGCCGGCCCCACGAGGACGACGAGCAGCACCGCGGCGACGAGCAGCAGCAGGCCGAGCGTCAGGCGCAGCCAGCGTCCCACGCCCCGCCGGACGATCCCGCCCCAGGCCAGGACGACGCCGACCACGACGAACGCGACCGTGAAGATGCCGCGCGGGAAGTGCGTCACGAAGATCGCGATCGCGCCGGCGGCAGCGAGCGCGAGCAGCACGATCGCCGCGATCGCCGGGCCCCGGCGTCGTGTCATGAGGTCACCATTGCGGCGCATAGCGTACGCCGCGCGCCGCGCGCTCGCTGCGCCGCGTGCGTCAGGCCTCGGCGGGCGCCTGCTCGGCACCGCGCGCGGACGCGGACGCCGCGTCGAGCACGTCGGCCACGGCGCCGGCCAGCCCGGGCCAGCCCCAGCGCGCCTCGGCGTCGCGCCGCGCCTCCAGGCCGCGCTGCGCGCGCCCGGGCCCGTCGTCGACGGCCTCGACGATCGCGCCGACGAGCGCGGCCTCGTCGTCCGGCTCGACGAGCCACCCGGTGCGGCCCGGGTCGATGATCGCCGCGGGGCCCGCGCGATCGACGGCGATCGCGGGGAGGCCGCACGCCATGCCCTCGACGAGCACGAGTCCGAACTGCTCGTCGACGGAGGCGAGCACCTGCACGTCGGCGGCGTTCAGGAAGCCCGCGAGCTGTGCGTGCTCGTGCCACCCGGCGAGGAAGACGTCGGGCGCCCCGCTGCGCCGCACCGCGTCGCAGGGATGCTCGCCCTCCCACTCCCCGGGATGGCCGCCGAGGATGACCAGCGCCGCGCGCCGGCGGGTGCGGGTGCGGGCCAGCGCGAACGCGTCGATCAGCAGGCTCAGGCGCTTGACGGCGGTGTAGCGCCCGACGGCCAGCAGGATCACGGCGTCGTCCAGGCGGTCGACCTGCGCGTCGGTGTAGGCGATGCTGCCCGGCGCCTCTCCGGGGCGCCAGCCGTGCGGAGCCTCGACCAGGTGGCGATGCCACCAGGCGCGCCGATCGACCGGCGCGGGCCGGAAGGTCTCCGGATCGAAGCCGCTGGCGATCACGACGCACACCTGGGGGTCGATCCCGAGCAGCCGCACGGCGCGCTCGCGGGTCGCCTCCGTCGGGACGATCAGCCGCGAGCACTGCCGCCCCCAGCGGCGCATCCGCCGGCGCCAGGCGTCGGCGTGGCGCCACTGCGCCGGTGCGCCGGCGGCGATGCGCTCGAGCATCGCGAGCTCCGTGCCATGGAGCTGGCCGACGACCGGGACGTCCGGCGCGACGCGGGCCGCAGCCTCATTCAGCGGGGTCAGGTGATGCAACAGCAGGACGTCGGCGCTCGTCGCGCCGGCCTCGAGCAGCGCGCGCGACCAGGCATCGACCTGCGCGACGTAGCCGTCGTCGTCGACGCGCGCGAAGCAGACGTCGGGGACGCCGGGGCGGTCCTCGTAGGAGGGATGCATCGGCGCATCGGCCCCCGTGACGTCGACCGGCACGACGTCCAGCCCGCCGTAGAAGCGCTCCGCGTCGCCCAGGCCGCCGGGCACGGAGCCCGAGAGGACCCGTACGTCCCAGCCGAAGTCGGGGAGCCTGAGGGAGAGCGAGCGCGCGACCTGCGCGGAACCGCCGCGCGGGAAAAACAGCAGGCCGTTGATCACGCGCATGCAGTCATCCTAGGGTCCCGGGGCATCCTGGCCCCGTGTGCGTGGCACTCAGGCCGCCCGGAAGACCAGCGCCGTGGCGATCGCGCGCCCGCCGGGCACCGGCAGGCCGTGCGACTCGCGCGGGACGTTGCGCAGCGTCCCGCCGCAGACCAGCGAGGCCGAACCACCGCCGTCGAGGTTCAGCGCCTCACGCGCACCGAGGTCACGCATCGCCTCCGCGAGCTCGCCGATCGTCAGCCCCGCCTCGTCGTCGGCGCGCCCGTCGCACGCCAGCGCGATGACGCGCTCGCCGTCACAGCCCAGGGCGGCGCGCGGGTGGCGGCCCACGGTGATGTCCGAGTCGAACTGCGAGGCGCCCGCGGAGAAGCCCTCCGCGTCGCCGCCGACGACCTCGCCGTCGCGCACGAGCAGCGGGCCGGCCTGCAGCAGGTCGCCGGCACAGCGCTCGGCGAGCTCGTCGCGGCGCGCGATGCGCACCTCGCCGCCGACGACCTCCACGCAGGCGCGCAGCGCGCCCCAGGGCTCGGTGAACGGGACCGACGCGGCCTGCACACCGCCGACCCACAGCTCGCCGAGCGGCGAGCCGGCGAACGTCGCGCCGGGGTCGCGCTGGTAGAAGCCGCCGACGAGCGCCTCCTCGATCTCGTGCTCGGCGCACCACGCGCCCAGCGGGGTGAGCGCCGGGAGGCGTTCCACGCGCACGCGCGTGCGGTCGAGCCGGTGGGTCGCGACGTGGGCGGTCGTCGCTGCGCCGTCGGCGAGCCTCAGGCGCAGGCGGCGCAGGTGCGCCGGGGCGGCGGCGTGGTCTCGGGCCGGGAGGGCGGGCATGGCCGTCGCGCCGGAATGCTGACAGGTCGGCGGGACGGGGCAGCCCCGGCTCAGACGATCCCGGTGTCGGTCTCGACGCCGAGCGCCATCCGGCCCAGACGCTCCATGAAGAGGGGGCTCGTCGAGCCGTGCTGGGTCGCCGTGTGGAGGTCGCGGAAGAGGCGCTGGAGCACGCTGGTGTCGTGGATCGAGGACCCGCCGCCGGCGTTGTAGGCGATGTCGACCGCGCGCGCAGAGCGCTCGGTGGCGTTGATCGCCGCGACGCGCAGCAGACGCCGCGTCTCGTCGCTGATGGCGCCGTCCTGCACGGCCTCCTGCGAGCAGCGCTCGACCTGCCGGCCCAGCACCGCGCGCGCCGAGAGCCACGCCGCCTCGGCCTCGACCACCTGGCTCTGGATGCCGGCCCGCTGCGCGAGCGGACGGGCGGCGCCGGCCGGCACCTTCACGGTCGCGAGCGCGATCAGCTCGTCGATCGCGCGGCGCGCGATCCCGACCGACACGGACGCGACGCCGGCGGCGAGCGCGCCGACCGACGTGAAGCGGTAGAGCGGCTCGTCGACGACCGGCTCGCCCATCGGGAACGGCGCCCAGCGGCCCTCGGGGACGAACGCGTCGGTCACCTCGTAGTCCACGCTCCCGGTGCCCGCCAGGCCGAGCGTGTGCCAGGTGTCGTGCAGCGTGACGTCGGCGCGCGGGAAGAACACGACGGGCGTGCGCAGACCGTCCGAGCGCACGGCGAGGCCCTCCCCCTCCGAGCTGATCGAGACGCCGCCGACGATCCAGGTGCAGTGCGTCGTGCCCGAGCCCCACGGCCAGCGCCCGCTCACCTGCAGGCCGCCGTCCACAGGGCGGGCGCGGCCGACCGGGCCCGCGAAGCCGCCGGAGACGGTGCGCGGGTCGCCGTAGATCTCCTGCGCCCACCGCGGGCTGAGGAACCCGGAGGTCAGCGCCGTGGTCCCGCCGACCATGACGCACCACCCGACCGACGCCTCGTGGTAGGACACCGCCTCGATGGCCTCGAACAGGTCCGCCGCGCTGCCGCCGCGCCCGCCGTAGCGCTCGGGCACCCAGGTCCGGAAGACGCCGGTGTCGATCAGCGCCTCGACGAGGTCCGTCGGGAGGCGCCGCAGTTCGCGGATCTCGGCGGCGCGCGCGTCGGCGCGCGCGCCGATGTCGTGCAGCGCCTCGAGCAGCTCGCGCTGTCCGCCGAGCGTGTCGGTCATGCTGCACAGCTTC
The DNA here is from genome assembly GCA_036510915.1 of Solirubrobacteraceae bacterium. Classification (GTDB taxonomy): domain Bacteria; phylum Actinomycetota; class Thermoleophilia; order Solirubrobacterales; family Solirubrobacteraceae; genus F1-60-MAGs163. The sequence goes on from DATCDC010000033.1 coordinate 35,821, forward strand.
GCATCCCCGGAGGGTGGCCGAGTGTCTAGGTGACGAGGCTGGGGCGCCCGGCGAGCAGCGCCAGCGCACCGTCGTACGCCGGGCGCGCCGGCGCGTCGGGCGTATCGGGCGCGTGGTGACCCAGCCGGTCCTGCAGGTCGGCGACCTTCACGGCGCGGGCGAGCTCCCCGGCGCGCCCGCGCGCCGCGGCGATCCGCGCCACGTGGTCCAGGTAGGCACGGTCGTCCGCCTCCGGGTCGCGCGTGAGCAGGCGGATCGCCTGCAGCTCGTCGTCGGTGGCGCCGATGACGCGCACGTCCGCGTCCGACGCCGTCGAGTGCTCGAAGACCTCGTGCAGCCAGGCGACGGCGCACGCCTCCACCGGCACCGCGGCGGCGACGCGGCGCACGTGGTCGAGCAGCGGCGCGCCGTAGCGGTCGGCGACGCCGGCGTGCACGCGCTCGGCGAACCGCCGCGCGGCCCGCGCCCTGACGATCGCCTCGCTGCCCCCCGGCGTGAACACGCCGTGAACACTAGATGATCGTGCGTCGCGCGTCATGCGCACGGCGGGCCACCCGCGGCGCCGCGCTCAGGCGCCGCGCGAACGGTGCACGGCAGCGCCGACGTCGAGCCCGGCAAGCGTCAGCCGTTCGCCCAGTTCGGCGAACGTGACGAGTACTCGATCCTCGGCCTCGGCCTGCAGCCCCGCGATCCCGTTGGCGTCGGCGAGGACGTCGAGGCTCGCCGCAAGCGTGTCCGCGAGGGCAGCCGCGGCGTCGATGTCGCCGGTCTGGACCAGTCTGGCTCCCACATCCCACAGGACACCACGCCGGCGCGCGCGATGCGCCGGCAGCGCATCGCGCGCCGCGTCGCGCCATGCTGCCTCGATGCGCTTCCTGCTCCCCGCCATCGTCGGCTGCCTGCTGCTGACCTCCTCGCCCGCCCTCGCCGCCGACCCGCCGCTCACGGTCCCGGGCGCGAAGCTCGCCGCCTCGCTGAAGTGCGCGGGCACGCTGAAGGGCTCCGCCAAGCAGCCGCTGATGCTCGTGACGGGCACCGGCGCCTCCGGCGACCAGGCGTACGCGATCGGCAAGGGCGCCTTCGACGCCTGGGGCGCCCCCGTCTGCTGGGTGAACTTCCCGTTCTTCACCACGGGGGACATCCAGACCGCCGTGCAGTACCTCGTCGCCGGCATCCGCACGGAGGAGCGCCGCGCGGGCCGCCCGATCGCCGTCTTCGGCATCAGCCAGGGCGGCCTGCTGCCGCGCATCGCGCTGACCTACTGGCCGAGTCTGCGCGCGAAGGTGACCGACGTGATCGCCGCGGCGGGCACCCAGCACGGGACGACGGTCGCCAGCATCAGCGCGTGCGCCAAGGGCTGCCCCCCGGCCGACTTCCAGCAGGCCGCCGGCTCGAAGCTGCTGAAGGCGCTCAACGCCCAGCCCGACGAGACGCCCGGCCCGACCTCGTGGACGACGGTGCGCTCGGCGACCGACGAGACCGTGCAGCCGCAGACCGGCCCGCACCCGACATCGGCGTTGAAGGGGGCGACGAACATCCTCATCCAGAACGTCTGCCCCGGCCGCCGGGTGACGCACATCGGCACGGCGCTCGACTCCGTGAACTTCGCGGCGATCGCCGACGCGGTCACGCACAAGGGCCCTGCGGTCGTCTCGCGCTTCCCGAAGGACATCTGCGCGAACCTCTACGCGCCCGGGCTGGACCCTGCCACGACGCTCCAGCTGCTCGGCGCGGCCAACGGCCTCACCTCGAGCCAGGGCGGCGCGGCGCCGACGGTCAAGCGCGAGCCGAAGGTGCTGGCGCTGTTCCGCCACCACGTCGCGGGCTGAGTCGCCCGTGGGGGAGCGCGCCGCGGTCGCGCGCCCAGACCTGAACGGGACCTGACGACCCGCGGCTGCGGACCGGCGCCCCGACTACGCTGCGCGTCGTGTCCTACCTCCAAGCCATCGTGATCGCCGTCGTCCAGGGCATCACCGAGCTGTTCCCGATCTCCAGCCTCGGCCACTCGGTGCTCGTGCCCGCGTGGCTGGGCGGGAGCTGGCAGACGCTCGTCACCCAGTCCTCCCAGGGCACCAGCGAGAAGTCGTTCTACCTGGCCTACATCGTCGCGCTGCACGTCGCGACCGCGCTCGCGCTGCTGTGGTTCTTCCGCGCCGACTGGATCCGCATCATCAAGGGGTTCTTCCGCACGCTCGGCGGCGTCGTGCGCACGCGGACCCTGCCTGAGGACGACGCCGACGCCCGGCTGGCCTGGCTGATCATCATCGCGACGATCCCCGTCGGCATCACCGGGCTGGCGCTGGAGCACACCTTCCGCACGATCTTCGCCAAGCCGCTGGCGGCCAGCATCTTCCTGCTGCTCAACGGCCTCATCCTGTTCGCGGGCGAGCGCTTCCGCCGGCGCGCGTCGGTCGCCGCCGACGAGGCGGAGGCCGCAGCCTTCGCGCAGGCGCAGGCCGGCGGCACCGGCGGGCGCAGCGCGCCGGAGATCGCGCTGGCGGCAGCGTCTGACGCGCGCCTCGCGCACGTCACGGTCGGGGACAGCGTGCGGATCGGCCTGCTGCAGATCGCGGCGCTGCTGCCGGGCATCAGCCGGTCCGGCATCACGATGGTCGGCGGCCTGTGGCGCGGGCTCAGCCACGAGGACGCCGCGCGCTTCGCCTTCCTGCTCGCAACCCCCGTGATCCTCGCCGCCGGCGTCCTCAAGCTCCCCACGCTCGCCGGGTCGGCCGGCGACCACATCCACGGCCAGGTCGCCGTCGGGTTCGTGATCTGCGGCATCACCGCCTACATCTCGATCCGCTTCCTCGTGCGCTACTTCGAGACGCGCACGCTGACGCCGTTCGCGATCTACAGCCTGATCGTCGGGCTGGCGAGCGTGCTGCACTTCGCCTGAGCGGCGCTCAGGCGGCGAGCGTCGCGCCGCGCATCCGGGCCGCGAACCCGGGGCCCTTGGGCGCGCACGCGTAGGGGCCGACGCGGACCGCTGCGGGCAGGTGCAGTTCACGGAACCGCAGCCACGTGCCGGCGGGTTCCAGCACGGAGACGTCGACCGTTCCGCCGCGGCGCTCGATGCGCAAGGTCGCGGGCAGGCCGCTCCAGCGCTGGCGGGCCCAGTCCGAGGCGCCCTGCGTGTGGACGCTGCTGAGCCACGGCTCACCGTCGAGCTCGATGCCGGCCTTCAGCCACGACGTTTCGCTCGCCTCGACGAGCAGTCCGACCTGGTCGTACTGCACCACGAGCTCGGCCTCGAGCGTCGCCTCGAGCACGAAGTCGCCGCTCCCGACATCGAGCAGAAGCGCCTGCGCCTCGTGGCGGCTCGGCGCCTCACCCGTGACCTGCCAGATGTCGGTGCCCCCGCCGCAGCGCCACGCCAGCCCGTCGTCGGTGATCGCCGCCTGCGCGCAGGGCGCGAGCCAGCGCCAGCCCTCACGACCCAGGAGCTGCGGCGTCGTCCCCTCGGTGCTCATGCCGGCATCGTAGGCGCCGCGTGCGCGCGTCGGTCCAGTAGCGTCGCGCGGCATCGCGATGCCCATCGGCGCCGACAGCACCACACCGCCGGAGGCGGATGACGAGGGCCTCCTCGACGACGTCGGCGAGGTCGTCGAGGACGTGCTCGGCGAGAACCTCCCGGAGCCCGAGCCGGAGGATCCGTGGGAGCGCCGCCAGCGCGTGCTCGACGCGCTGACCGCCCTGATCCTCGCCGTCGCAGCCGTGGCCACGGCCTGGGCGACGTTCCAGGCCAGCCAGTGGAGCGGCGCGCAGAGCGACGCGGTCGCCTCGTCGGCGACGGCGCGCACCGAGTCGATCCGGGCATCGACCGTGGCCGGGCAGACCGAGCAGATCGACACCACCGTGTGGCTGGACTGGCTGGACGCCGTCGGCCAGAAGGACACGGCGCGGGCGGCATTCCTGCGCGAGCGCTTCCGCCCGAGCCTCGCGGCCGCACACAAGGTGTGGGTCGCCAAGGCGGTCGTGCGGCCGGATGGTCGCATCGTCTCCGTCCCGCCCGGCACCCCCTTCACCGAACCGCAGTACGTCGTGCCCGCCCAGCAGCGCGCCGACGAGCTCTCGGCGCAGGCCGAGCACGATCTCGCCGCGTCGCAGAAGGACGGCAGCACCAGCACGAAGTTCGTCACCGACGCCCTGGTCCTCGCCCTCGTCCTGTTCTTCGCCGGCATCGCCACGAAGTTCCGCAACCCCAGGACCCAGGCGGTCCTCGTCGCGCTCGCCATCGGATTCGGCATCTTCGGCCTCGTCCGCATGCTCACCCTGCACCAGCTGCTCTGACGACACGTGGTCGGCGAGCCAGATCCGGCCGCCGTGCGCCTCGACGATCGCCCGTGAGATCGCGAGCCCGAGGCCCGCACCGTCCTCGGTCCGCGAGGCCTGCTCACCACCGCGATAGAGCGCGTCGAACACGTGGCCCCGCTCCGCGTCCGCGATCCCGTCGCCAGTGTCGGCCACTTCGACCTCGACACCCGTGCCGACCGCGCGACCGCGGACCGTCACGCTGCCGTCGGCGGGGGTGTGGCGGATCGCGTTCTGGATCAGGTTGAACAGGACGCGCTGGAGCTTCTCGGGGTTGGCCCGCTGCGCGATCAGCGCAACGGGCACCTCGGCGACGAGGTGGACGCCCCGCAGCTCGCTCTCCGCGCGCATGGCGCCGACGGTCTCCTGCACCAGCCCGCCGAGGCGCACCTGGGCCATGCTCCAGCGGATGTCGCCCGCTTCGATCCGCGAGAGCTCGAACAGGTCGTCGATCAGCGCGCCCAGGGCACCGAGGTGGGTGGTCATGCGCCGCAGGTATCTCGCGCGCGTCTGCTCGTCGACCAGCTCGTCGCTGACCGCATCGGCGATCAGGCGCAGCGAGGTGATCGGCGTGCGCAGGTCGTGCGAGACCGCCGCTACCAGCGCCCGGCGCGCGTCCTCGGCGGCGTCGCGCGCGCTCCTCGGCGGCGAGGCGCTCGACCATGACGTTCGCCGCGTCGGCGAGCTCGGCGAGCTCGTCACTGCCGGACGTCGTGATGTGCACGTCGCGCCGCCCCTCCCCGACGGCGAAGAGCGCATCGCGCACATGCTCGACGTCGCGCAGCATGCCGTCGGCGAGAACCTGCGCGGCGACGATCGCGACGAGGCCGGTGAAGGCGACGATCAGCGAGACGAGCAGGGCGTCCTCGTTGCTGACAAACATCAGCAGCGCGATCGCCATGACGGCGATGAGCGCCTGGCCCACCATGATCGCCACCGCCAGCGCGAATTGCCTGCCGAGCGGGCCCAGCCCCCGAGTACTGCCAGACGGCGTCGATGAGCTGACCGCGGGAGAAGACCTGGCCGGGGTGCCGCGCGAGGTGGAGCAGCAGATCGAACTCACGCTGGGTCAGGGAGATCTCGACGCCGTCGACGAACACCTGCCGCCCCGCCGGCTCGATCAGCAGGTCCCCGGACCGGATCGGCGCCGAGCCTTCATCCGTCGACGGGGCGGCGCGGCGCACCGCGGGCGGGTCGTCGCTCGCCGCGCGCAGCCGGCCATGACCTCGAGCCCGCCGACTCTCGGCAGCATCAGATCGAGCACGACCAGGTCGGGTCGTGCTCGCTCGGCGCTGGCCAGCGCCTGGGCGCCGTCGTGCGCGATGCTCGTCGCGTACCCGGCGCGGTCGAGGTACCGCGCCACGACCTCCGCGATCGTCTCCTCGTCATCGACGACGAGCACCGCGTGCTGTCGGGTGGTCATGTCCACGAAGGCATTGTGCAGTCGGACGCACCCGCCGAGCGGGATTCCGGGCGATGTTCACGCAATGTTCAGAACTGTCCCGCGCCGCGGATCGGCGTTGCGCAGCGCCGATCCGTGGGACCTCGACCACGACCGGCCTGTAACGCCGCCGGCCGCTAGGAGACAGCGAACGCATGAGTGCGACCGATGCTTCGCCCGCCCGCCGGTGGCACCGCGTCCTCGACGCGGACGAGCTGCCGGAGGGCCGGGTGACGACGGTCACCGCGGGCCACCGGAGCGTCGCGCTCACCCACTACGACGGCAGCTACGGAGCGCTCGACAATCGCTGCCCGCATCAGGGCGGCCCGCTCGGCGAGGGCACGATCGAGCACGGGCTGCTGCGCTGTCCCTGGCACGGCTACGACTACTGCCCGCTCACGGGCGCCAGCGAGTTCGGCGACGCGCCCGAGCAGTTCGAGGTCGAGCTGCGCGAGGACGGCGGCATCTGGGTCGGCGTCCCAGCAGAGCTGCCGCACGAGCGCACCGTCTCCGACGTGATGGCCGAGACGCTCGTCGCCTGGGGCGTCACCGACGTCTTCGGGATGGTCGGCCACTCGAACCTCGGACTCGCCGACGCGCTGCGCCGCCGCGAGGAGGCCGGCGAGCTGCGCTTCATCGGCATCCGCCACGAGGGCGCCGCGGCATTCGCGGCCTCGGCCTACGGCAAGCTGACGGGGCGCCCCGCGGCCTGCCTGACGATCGCCGGCCCCGGTGCGACGAACCTGCTGACCGGCCTCTGGGACGCGCACATGGACGGCGCGCCGGTGCTCGCGCTGACCGGGCAGGTCGACGCGCAGGTGCTCGGCGCCGGCCACTTCCAGGAGATCGACCTGCAGGGCGCCTACGGGACGGTCGCCGCGTGGTCGCAGACCGTGCTGAACGCGTCGCGCCACGCCGAGCTGGCGGCGCTCGCGGTGCGTCACGCGGTGCTCGGGCGCGGGGTGGCGCATCTCGTCTTCCCCGACCAGGTCCAGACGCTGCCGGCGAACGGCGCGGCAGCCGCACCGCCCACCGGACGGCTGCCGGACCTTGCGATCGCGCCGCCGGCGGCCGCCCTGGCCGAGGCGACCGAGCTGCTCGCCGGCGCGCGGCGGCCGGCGATCATCGCCGGCACGGGCGCCCACCCCGCGCGCGCCGACGTGCTCGCCCTTGCCGAGCACCTCGGCGCCCCGGTGATGACGACGTTCCGCGCCAAGGGGCTGATCGCCGACGACCACCCGCTCGCCTGCGGGACCCTCGGCCGCAGCGGCACGCCGATCGCCTCCTGGGTCATGAACGAGGCCGACGCGCTGATCGTCATCGGCTCCTCGTTCGCCAACCACACCGGGATCTACGCCGGCAAGCCGATCGTGCAGATCGACCGCGACCCTCTGCAGCTGGGGCGCACGACCGGGGTGGCGGTGCCGCTGCTGTCCGACGCGGGCGTCGCAGCGCGCGCGCTGACCGAGGCGCTTCCCGCACGCTCTGCCGACGCTCCCGACCAGGCCGCGGACGTCGCCGCGCGGCGCAGCCTCTGGGCCGCCGAGAAGGCCAGCCGCGCCGTCGACGACCGCGGCAGGGGCATCGCGAGTGCCGCCGTCTTCGCCGCCCTCAACCGCCATGCGCCCGAGGATGCCGTCATCGCCGTCGACGTCGGCAACCACGCCTACAGCTTCGGCCGCTACCACGAGTCGCGCGCCGGTCAGGACGTGCTGATGTCCGGCCTGCTCGGCTCGATCGGCTTCGCCTATCCCGCGGCGATCGGCGCCTGGGCGGCGACGCGCGGGCAGCGACCGGTGATCGCCGTCACGGGCGACGGCGGCTTCGCGCAGTACATGGCCGAGGTGCTGACGGCCGTCAAGCACCGGATGGGGATCACCCACGTGATGCTCAACAACGGCCAGCTGGGCAAGATCAGCAAGGAGCAGCGCGCCGGGGAGTGGGACGTCTGGCAGACCGAGCTGCACAACCCCGACTTCTCCAAGTACGCGGAGCTGTGCGGCGCACTCGGCATCCGCGTGACCCGGCCCGGCGACATCGACGACGCCCTCGCACGGGCGCTCGCGCACGACGGGCCCGCGCTCGTCGAAGTCATGACCGATCCGGAGCTGATCTAGCCGTGCGCATGATCCCGGCCATCCTCGCCGCGGGGACACTCGTGAGCGCGTGTCCCGCCGTCGCCATGCCCCACGATCCTTCCCCGGCCCCGGCGGCGACCGCCGCACGGCACGGCGTCACGATCACGACGCGCAAGATCGGCTCGTACGGGCGCGTGCTGGTCGACGGCCGCGGGCTCCCGCTCTACTACTTCACGCGCGACAAGGGGACGTCATCCCGCTGCTATGGGCAGTGCGCGGCCGCATGGCCGGTCACCTACGCGAAGGGTGAGCCGACCGCCCGCGGCGGAGTCAAAGGGGCGCTGCTCGGGCGCCGACGGCGCAACGACGGACGCTTTCAGGCCACCTACGCCGGGCACGCCCTCTACACGTACGTAGGCGACAGCCCGGGCGTCGCCCTGTGCCACGACGTGCGCGAGTTCGGTGGCGTGTGGCTGCTCGTGCGCGCCAGCGGCAGGCGCGTGTAACGACTGGCTATCACCGGCCGCCGCGTAACGCCGACACGGCCGGCCGAGACCTACCGCCCATGAGCGAGCTGCACTTCACGAACCTGCTGATCGTCGTCGCGGCCGGGTTCTCCGTGCCCCTGCTCCTGGGCATGGCCCCGCGCGTCCGGCTCCCCGCCGTCGTCCTTGAGATCGTCGCCGGCATCATCATCGGCCCGGCGGGCCTGGGCTGGGTCGAGATCGACGCGCCGATCCAGGTGCTCGCGCTGATCGGCCTCGCGTTCCTGCTCTTCCTCGCGGGCCTTGAGGTGGAGTTCGACATGCTGCGCGGGCGCGTGCTGCGGCTCGCCGGCGGGGGCTTCCTCGTCTCCTTCGCGCTCGCCGTCATCGCCGGGATCGCGCTCAAGGCCGCGGGCTTCGTCTCGCAGCCCCTGTTCGCGGCGATCATCCTCTCGGCGACGTCGCTCGGGATCATCATCCCGCTGCTCAAGGATGCCGGCGAGAGCGGCTCCCAGTTCGGCCAGCTCGTGATCGCAGCCGGTTCGATCGCGGACTTCGGCGCCGTGATCCTGCTGTCGATCTTCTTCTCGCGCGAGGGCGCGGGTACGGCGTCACAGCTCCTGCTGCTCGGCTCGTTCCTGCTGCTCGCCGTCGTGGCGGGCCTCGTCGTCACCGGCGCCGAGCACGTGCGCCCGGTCCGGGAGACCGTCGGTCGCCTGGCGAACACGACCGCGCAGATCCGCGTGCGCGGTGCGTTTCTGCTGATGATCGCCTTCGCCGCCCTGGCCCAGGGCCTCGGGCTCGAGGTGATCCTCGGCGCGTTCGCCGCCGGCGCGATCCTCAAGCTCGCCGACCGCGACGAGGAGATGCTCCATCCCGAGTTCCGGACGAAGCTCGAGGCGGTCGGCTACGGCGTGTTCATCCCGGTCTTCTTCGTCACGAGCGGGCTGCGCTTCGACCTCCATGCGCTGGTCTCCAGCACGAGCACGCTGGCCCGCGTCCCGGTCTTCCTGTTCGCACTCCTGCTGGTCCGCGGCCTCCCGGCGCTCCTGTACCGGGCCGAGCTGGGCAGCCGGCGGACGCTCGTCGCCGGGCTGCTGCAGGCGACCTCGCTGCCGTTCATCGTCGCGGCGACGATGATCGGGCTGGACCTCGGTCTCGTGACCGAGGCGAACGCCGCCGCGTTCATCGCTGCGGGGCTGCTGTCCGTGCTCGTCTTCCCGCTGCTCGCGCTGACCCTGCTGGACCGGGGGTCGGACGCGAGTCCGGCGGCGGCATCGACCTCGGCGCCTGCGCCCGTCACGTAACGAACGGGCTCACGACGTGACCACGGGTCATGAGCATCCAGCCCGACGATACGTTCCCCGACCTGGTCGCACTCGATCACGCCGGCAGGCCCCGCTCGCTGAGTGAGCTCGCCGGGGGCGATCCGCTCGTCCTGACGACCTTCCGCGGGTTCTGGTGCCCGAAGGAGCAGGCGTTCATGCGCCGGCTGGTCGCCTTCCAGGACGAGGTGGAGGTCGCGTACAGCTCCGTGGTGTCGCTGAGCGTCGACCCGCCCGAGGTGAACGCGGCGTTCCGCGCCGGGCTCGGGGCGCGCTGGACGTTCCTCGCGGATCCCGAGCGCGAGCACCTTGACGCGCTCGAGCTGCGCGAGCACACGGACACCGTGCACCATCCCTACCGGCCGGCCGTGTTCTTGCTGACCCCGGATCTCGTCGTTCACAGCGCCTACAACGGGTACTGGTACTGGGGCCGACCCGGCATCGACGAGCTGCGCGCCGACCTGCGCGAGGTCACTCGCGCGATCCGCTCGGACTGGAACGTTGCGGCGTGAGCGAGCGCTGCTGGCTGGCGCTGGTCGACGCCGCGCCATCCGGCGCGGACGCGGCGGCCGCACTGCGCACGCCGGACGGTGCTCCCGCAGGCTGGCTGGCCGCATGGATTCGCGCCTCCAAGCCGGTACGAGACGCGCGGCGGGCAGACCCGCGGATCGTCGATCAGGACGGTGCACCGGCGACGATCTCCCTCGTCCTGCCCGAACGTGACGCACTGACGATCTTCGACGACCCGGCCGTCCAGGGCGCGCGCCGCGCGGTGCTCGCCGACGCGGAGCCTGCCGATCTCGTGACGACGCTGCTCGTCGACGCCTCCCACTTCGCCGGGTCGCTGACCGCGCGGCGCGGCCCCGACGCGCTGAGCAGGCTGCGCGACGACCCGTTCCTGCGGGTCTGGGCGGGCAGGCTGCTGGTCGTCGACGCCGGGCTGCTGGGAAGCGTTCCCGCACCGCCCGGCCCGGTCATCGAGCGCCACGGCAGCGACGTCCCGTGGCCAGGCGGGGGATTCCCGGCTCCCGGTCAGTAGTGCCCGAGCTGCTCGTTCGCCGGCCAGATGCCCCGCTCGCCCGGCATGTCGAGCCGCTCGGTCAGCGGCCGGCGCCATTCGGGCGTCTCGGTCGGCTCGCCCCACTAGTCGGTGACGCGCACCGCCTCCCCGTCCTGCAGCTAGCCGATCGTCACGTTCCGGTAGAGGCGTCCGTCGCCGTAGTTGCAGGTCCACTCCACACGATGGTGTCGCCGAGCTGCAGCCGCCTGCCGACCCCCAGCGTGAGCTCGGGGAAGTTCCCCTCGACGTCCGCGACGAGTCTGCTCGTGCGCACGATCTCGTTGGCCGACGGGGCTCGGACGAGCGACAGCTCCCTCCACGTGGAGCATCAGGCGGACTGGCGACCGCAGCAGCGCCGGAACTGGCGGGACCACTAGTCGGTGACCTCAAAGCAGCGCGGTGCAGATCGCGTCGATGTGGGGAGACTGCTCCTCGATGAGGCTGTTCGCGTCGGCGAGCAGGGCAGTCCGGTTCTCATGCGACGCGTCGTCGAGCGCGGGCGAGGCGGTGGGCAGAATGCTCTGCAGACGGTCGTAGTGCATCGCTCCGCCGCTGTCCTGAGAGAGCTCGTTCATCTGGTATTCAGCAGCCTTGGCTGCACCGTCTAGCACGACCTCGAGGATGGGGTGCGCCCAATGAGCCAGGCCCCAGCCATGCGCGGACTCGGCAGGCACCGGAATCGGACCGCGACCCAGCGTCTGCGGCAGGTGTCCCGTGCCGATGGATACGACGTTGATCTCGGCGTCGTGCCCCCAAAGGCGAAGTCCATCGACGTAGCCCGATACGGCAGGATTGTTGGCAAATGTTCCCCCGTCGATCAGCGCATGTTCGCCTTCCTGCTCAAACGCCGGCAGCACAGCCGGATCAAAGTACGTCGGTGCGGCACTCGTGGCTCGCGCGACCTGCGCCATGCGCACATCCCAGGTATGCGTCTCGTCGCGGGCATACTCACGCTTGAAGAAGAAGGGAGCGGGCGCCGAGAGGTCGTAGCTCGGGATGACCACCTCAGTGAGGGCCTGTGAGAGAAGGGTGTCGCCGAAGCGGCTATCAAGCAACTCCTCGAGTGGGCCCGCTGGATACCGGACATCGGCCAGCCCCCAAAGGGTTTCTACCTTGAGCAGGACGGAATCCGGGAAGATGCGATCGCCTTGTTCCATGTACAGGGCAAGCATGTCTGCGGCGGACTGGGCTGGCTGGCCGTCGGGGCCCGGCATGGTGAGCCCGAGGGCGAGAATCCCGCCGGTCGACGTACCGGCAACCAGGTCAAAGAGTTCAGCGACCGCGCGACCCGTTCGCTGCTCGATCTCCTGAAGCACTCGGGCGGGAATCACCCCCCGGATGCCGCCGCCGTCCAACGCCAAGAGGTTGTATCGGCGACGTGTCATTTCGGCCTCCTACGACGGTGTTGATCCTGGCGCTCAGCTCGCCGATCGGTACCACCTCAACACACCGAGGTCAAACGGCGTAGTCCCGCTCGAATTTCAAGACGGTTGCGCGAGCAACGGCCCGCCGATATCGGCCTCGGAACCGGGAGAGCATCATCCCGAGAGAAAGCCCCACGGTCGCGGGGCTTTCTGGCGCTTCAGGAATCGAGATGATCACGTCAGGACATCGACGTGAACCTCCACACTCAACCGCAGCCGGTGTTGTTGCCGCAGGACGTGCACGTGTAGCACGCGCCCGTGCGCTGCATCATGCCGCCGCACTGGCCGCAGGCCGGCCCGAGGTCGAGCCCGTTGAAGCGGGCCGGCACGACCGGGGGCGTGTCGGTGAGGGCGGCGGCTGCGGTCTGCACGGCGGGCCCGGCCGATGCCTGCGGGGCGCTCGCGCCGGCGTCGCCGCCGTTGCCGCCCGCCGGCGTCGCGGTGTCCGACGTCAGCGACGTCGCGGCATCCTGCGCGGCCTTCCGGGCGCGGACCTCGGCGGTCATGATCCCGAGCTCCTCCTGGATGTCGGCGTCCAGGAAGCGCGACGCGAGGAACCGCATGATGTAGTCGGGCATCGACTTGGCGAACGGGATCTCCGGGTTCTGGGTGATCCCCTCCGGGTCGAAGCGCATGTAGGCGAACTTCTGCACGAGCGTCTCGAGCGGCACTCCGTACTGCAGGGCGATCGAGATCGCGGTCGCGAACGAGTTCATCATGCCGCGAAGGGTCGAGCCCTCCTTGCCGATGTCGGTGAGGAAGATCTCGCCGAGCGTCCCGTCGTCGTACATGCCGGCGGTGATGTAGCCCTCGTGCCCGCCGATCGAGAACTTGTGCGTGATCGACCTGCGCTCACGCGGCATCCGCTGGCGCTTGGGCGCCCCCTGGCTCTTGCCGTCGGCGACGGCCGCGGCGATCAGCTCGTCGACCTGCTCCTGCGTGTAGCCGACGGTCGCGGCGCCCTCGGTCGCCTCGTCCTGGGCGTCGGTGCGCAGCGCCTGTGCGGTCTTCGAGCCGTCGCGGTAGATCGCGAGCGCCTTGATGCCGAGCCGCCAGGCCTCGACGTAGGCCTCGTTGATGTCCTCGACCGTCGAGGTCTGCGGCATGTTGACCGTCTTGGAGATCGCGCCGGAGATGAACGGCTGGACGGCGCCCATCATCTTGATGTGGCCCATCGCCGCGATCGCGCGCTCGCCGACTGCCACGTCGAACACCGGCAGATGCTCGTCCGCGAGGGCGGGCGCGCCGATGATCGTTCCGTACTCGGCGATGTGGGCGATGATCTGCTCGACCTGCTCGTCGGAGTAGCCGAGCGTCTCGAGCGCCAGCGGGACCGTCTGGTTGACGATCGTCATCTGGCCGCCGCCGACGAGCTCCTTGAACTTCACGAGCGAGAAGTCCGGCTCGATGCCGGTCGTGTCGCAGTCCATGAGGAAGGAGATCGTCCCGGTCGGCGCGAGCACCGTCGCCTGCGCGTTGCGGTAGCCGAACGCCTCGCCGAGCTCGACGGCGTCCTCCCACGAGCGGCGCGCGGCCTCGAGCAGCGGCGGGTCGCTGACCGTCGAGTCCGGGATCGCGTACGAGGCGTCGCGATGCATGCGCATCACGGTGTTGTGGCCCTCGCGGTTGAGCTCGTAGTGCTCGTACGGGCCGATCGCCGCCGCGATCCGGGCCGACTCGGCGTACGCGCGGCCGGTCATCAGGGCGGTGATCGCCGCCGCGGTGCCGCGGCCGGCGTCCGAGTCGTAGGGCACGCCGTTGGACATCAGGAACGCGCCGAGGTTCGTGTAGCCCAGGCCGAGCTGGCGGAACGCGCGCGCGTTGACGCCGATCTGCTCGGTCGGGTAGCTCGAGGGCCCGACGACGATCTCCTGGGCGAGGAAGACGATGTCGGTCGCGTGCTCGAAGGCGGGCACGTCGAACGAGCCGTCCTCGCGGCGGAACTTCATGAGGTTCAGCGACGCCAGGTTGCAGGCCGAGTCGTCGACGTGCATGTACTCCGAGCACGGGTTCGACGCGTTGATGCGGCCCGAGTTGGGCGACGTGTGCCACTGGTTGATCGTCGTGTCGTACTGGACGCCGGGATCGGCGCAGCGCCATGCGGCCTCGGCGATCTCGCGCATGAGCTCGCGCGCGGGGATCGGGTCGCCGACCGGCTCACCGGTCGCACGCGCGGTCGTGCGCCACTCGCGGTCCTCCTCGACGGCGTGCATGAACGCGTCGGTGACGCGGACCGAGTTGTTGGCGTTCTGGTACTGGATCGAGGTGAAGCCGTCACCGTCGATCGACATGTCGAACCCGGCGTCGCGCAGCGCGGCGGCCTTGTCCTCCTCCTTGGCCTTGCACCAGATGAACTCGCGGATGTCCGGGTGGTCGACGTCGAGGACGACCATCTTCGCCGCGCGCCGCGTCTTGCCGCCGGACTTGATCGTGCCGGCCCAGGAGTCGGCGCCGCGCATGAAGGAGACCGGCCCGCTGGCGGTGCCGCCCTTGCTCAGCGGCTCCATCGAGCCGCGGATGTTCGAGAGGTTGATGCCCGAGCCCGAGCCACCGCGGAAGATCTTGCCCTCCTTGGTGTTCCAGTCGAGGATCGAGTCCATCGTGTCCTCGACGCTGAGGATGAAGCAGGCCGAGCACTGCGGCTGCTCCTCGAACCCGACGTTGAACCAGACCGGCGAGTTGAACGCCGCCATCTGGTGGAGCAGGATGTAGGTCAGCTCGGCCTCGAAGCCGTCGCCGTCCTGCGAGGTCGCGAAGTAGCCGCGCGAGCGGCCCCAGTCGGCGATCGTGCCGGCGACGCGGCCGATCATCTGCTTGACCGAGCGCTCGCGCGCCGGCGTGTCGAGCTGGCCGCGGAAGTACTTCTGGGCGACGATGTTCGTGGAGTTCTGCGACCACGTCTTCGGGAACTCGACGCCGAGCTGCTCGAAGGCGACCTTGTCGCCGTGGCCGATCCGCGCGTCGCGCAGCTCCCACTCGACCGTGTCGAACGGGTGCGCGCCCGGCTGCGTGAACCTTCGCAAGATGGTCATCGCCCGCCCGGGACTGACGTCCTCCACAAGGGTCGCCTGGGTGCTCTGCGGGGTGGTGTCCATCTGTCCTCTGCCTCTCCTTCGCCACGATTTCTCGCTGTTTGCGGCCTCTGCCGACGCCCTTTGGGGGTAACAGCGGACCCTCTCACCGGCGCCGGACGGAACCTTTGCCGCGAGGCTCCGACCGGGGCTCGGCAGGCCCGTGAAAGGTGCGAAGTACACCCATGAGGATAGGGGGTCGGGCGGCGCGAACCGCGGGTGCGGCGCCCGACCCGGAGACGGATGTAGGCTCCGCACGATGGACCCCTCCGGAGCAGTCATCGTCGTCACCGGCGGCGCCTCGGGCATCGGCCGCGCGCTGGCGCGGCGGTTCGCCGCGGACGGGGCCGCGGGCGTCGTCGTCTGCGACGTCGACGAGGCCGGCGCGCAGGCGGTCGCGGCCGAGATCGGCGAGCGCGCGCTCGGACTGGGCTGCGACGTCACCGACCAGGCGCAGGTCGCCGCGTCGATCGACCGCGCCGAGAGCTCCTTCGGCCCCGTCGACCTGTACTGCGCGAACGCCGGCGTCGGCGCGGGCACCGACGAGCAGACGCCCGACGAGCTGTGGGAGCTCTCCCACCAGGTCAACACGATGGCCCACGTCTACG
Source organism: Solirubrobacteraceae bacterium (assembly GCA_036510915.1). GTDB lineage: Bacteria > Actinomycetota > Thermoleophilia > Solirubrobacterales > Solirubrobacteraceae > F1-60-MAGs163. The sequence goes on from DATCDC010000033.1 coordinate 51,624, forward strand.
CGGCGCGCGAGCTCGTGCCGCGCTGGCTGGAGCGCGGCGGAGGCTACTTCCTGACGACCGCGTCGGCCGCCGGCCTGCTGACGCAGATCGGCTCGGCGCCCTACGCCGTCAGCAAGCACGCCGCGGTGGCGTTCGCCGAGTGGCTGTCGGTGACCTACGGCGCGCGCGGCGTACGGGTCAGCTGCCTGTGCCCGATGGCCGTCGACACGCCGCTGCTGCACGCCGGCGAGAACAGCGGCGATCCGATGGGCGCGACGGCGACCGCCGTCGTGAAGGCCGCCGGCACGGTGCTGACGCCCGAGCAGTGCGCGGAGATCGTCGTCGCCGGCCTGCGCGAGGAGCACTTCCTGATCCTGCCCCACCCCGAGGTGCTCGAGTTCTACCGGCGCAAGGGCAGCGACTACGACCGCTGGCTGGCCGGCATGCGGCGCCTGCAGACGATGGTCGGCGGCGCCGGCTGACGCGTAGTGCCTGAACCGATGACCGTGCTGCCGCTCGCCGCCTGCGTCGCAATCGCCGTCCTGACGGCCGGAGTGGTCGGGCCGCCGCACGGGCCGCGCCTGTTCCTCGGCGCGCTGACGCTCGGCTTCGGGGTGATCCTCGCCGACCTGGCGATCGGTGCGCTCTGCATCCACCACGCGCTGATCGCCGGGTACTTCCTGTGCGGCGCGCTGACGGCCGCCGGCCTGGCGCTGCGCTGGCTGCGCGGGCCGATCTCGGGCCCGCCCGACGACGGCGAGGACGATGACGGCGGCGGCTCGCCGCGGCGCCCGCGCCCGCATCCGCCGGGCCTGGACTGGGCGGCCTTCGACCGCGCCCGCCGCGGCTGGGAGCGCGGGCGCACGCCGGTCGGCTGAGCTGCGTCAGGCCTGGGGCGGCTCGGCCTGCTCGCCGCGGCCCGTCCGGCCCGGGCGCCACAGGCTCACCAGGCCGGCGACCAGCGTCACGAGGAAGATCTGGCCCAGAAGCATCTCGAGCACCGCGACCGACTGGCCGACCGTGCCCGCCGGCACGAGGTTGCCGTAGCCCGTCGTCGTGAGCGTCGTGTAGCTGAAGAAGACGTAGTCGCTCGCGCGTGCGTGCGACACGCCGGAGAAGAACGGCGTGCCCGACCAGCGCTCGAACGCGAGGTAGAGGAACGCGAACAGCAGGCCGAGCAGGGTGAAGACGCTGATCGCCCCGAGGATCGTGCGGAAATCGACCTCGTGCGCGCCGACGACGCGGCGCAGGATCACGACGGCCGCGACGGTCAGCAGCAGGCTGTCGATGACGAACGCGACGCCGAGCAGCGCGTGCACGGGTGCCGTCTCAGCGACGATCGACGCGACCACGCCGAGGATCCCGACCACGACGGCCAGCCGCACCCGCGCCGGGCGCACGTCGGAGCTCGTCAGCGCGATGATCGCCGTCAGCGCCGCGACCGCGACCGCCGCGATGCGCCCGCCCGAGCCCTCGGGCGGCAGGGTCATCACGACGACGAACGTGACGAGGATCAGGACGAGGACGAGCCCGTAGGCGTCGCCGATCCGCTCGGCGAGCTCGATCGGGGTCTCGCGCCTGCTCGGGATCCGCACCCGCCGGGCGGCGCGGTCAGGTTGCTCCTCGGCCACGCGTGGGGATTCGCGCGCGGGCGCGGCGCTCCTGCCGCTGCACGCGAGCCTTCAGCGGCCCAGGCGCAGGAAGTCGCGAAACTCTGCCCAGCCGAGGCCCAGCCGCCAGCCCGCCTCGGCGGTGGAGTGGCGCCAGCGGCGCATCCAGCGCGGGTCCCAGCCGCGCACGCGCCAGAGGGTCCAGAAGAGGACCGCGAGCACGACGATCACGGCGAGGACGATGGCGGCGACCGCGAGCACCGTCGGGCCCTTGTCGCTGCTCTGCTGCTGCTTGGCCTTCGCCTGGGCCAGCGCCTGCTGCTGCTGGGGCGTCAGCGTCGTCTGGGTCGTGGTCGTCGTCGTGGAGGTCGACGGCGGTGCGGTCGTCCCGGTCGCCGGGGTGGTCGTCTCGCTGGCCGGCGGGAGCGTCGTGGTCGGCGGCGTGGTGGTCGCCGGCGCGGGCGCGGCCTGGCCCGGGATCGGCTCGACGGACTGCGGCGCGGTCGTCGTCGTCGAGGACGTGGCCGCGAGCGCGCCGGCGGGCGCAGCGGCGAGCGCGAGCGCGATCAGCAGCGGGATGTACGGCAGCCGGGGCACGGCGCGAAGGCTAGCCCCATCCGCGCGCGTCAGGCGCCGAGCAGGTCCGCCAGCGCGGCCACCGCGCCTGCGAGCACCGCGTCGGGTGGCTGGGAGGCGTCGAGCACGCGGATGCGCTGCGGTTCGGCGGCGGCGAGCTCGTCGTAGGTGCGCGCGATGGCGTCGAAGAACGCGCGGCCCTCGAGCTCGAGACGGTCGAAGCCCTCCAGGCGCGTGCCGGTGCGCTCGCGCCCGATCGCCGGGTCGACGCGCAGGTAGAGCGTGCGGTCGGGCGTCAGGTCGCGTGTGGCGAAGCGGTTGAGCTCGGCGATCTCGGCCACGCCCAGGCCGCGCCCGCCGCCCTGGTAGGCCAGTGAGGAGTCGACGAAGCGGTCGAGCAGCACCCACGTCCCGGCCGCGAGCAGCGGGCGCAGCGCCTCCTCGACGAGCTGGGCGCGCGCGGCGGCGTAGATCAGCGCCTCGGCGCGCGGGCCGACGGTCAGCGCCGGGTCCTTGACGAGCGCGCGCAGGCGCTCGGAGACCTCGACGCCGCCAGGTTCGCGCAGCAGCTCGGCACCATGGCCCGCGGCGCGCACGGCGTCGACCAGGCCGGCCGCCAGCGTCGTCTTGCCGGACCCGTCGAGCCCTTCGATCGTGATCAGGCGGCCGGGCATGCGGGCGCCGACGATACCCGGCGTGGCCACTACTGTGAGGCGGCATGAGCCTGCCCGGCCTCGAGCGCCACCCGCACGCCCGCGCCGTCCTCGACGCCGCCGTCCCGCCGGCGGGGAACCCCTCGCACGCCTACCTCTTCCACGGCCCGGCGGGCGCCGGCAAGTCCGCCGCGGCGCGCGCGTTCGCCGCCGAGCTGCTCGCCGAGGGCTCGCCCGATCCGCAGGGCACGCGCGAGCGGGTGCTGCGCGGCAGCCACCCCGACCTCACCTGGGTCGTGCCCAGCGGCGCGCACGAGCTGCGCAAGGAGGACGTCGAGGGTCCGGTCGTGAGCGCCGCCTCGCGCACGCCGTTCGAGGCCGCGCGGCGCGTGTTCGTCATCGAGCGCGTCGACGCGATGACCGACCCGGCCGCCAACAGCATGCTCAAGACGCTCGAGGAGCCGCCCGGCTTCGCGCACCTCGTGCTGCTGACCGACCGTCCCAGCGAGGTCATGCCGACGATCGCCTCGCGCTGCCTGCCGGTGCGCTTCGACGCCCCGAGCTCCGACGAGCTGGCCGAGCGCCTGGGCCGCCACGGCGTGCCGCCGGAGACCGCCCGCGCCTGCGGGCGCCTGGCGCTCGGCGACGCGACCCGCGCGCTGGCGCTCGCGCTCGGCGACGGGCCCGCGCTGCGCGGCGCCGCCGAGGACTACGCGCGCGCGGCGCTGCGCGACGACTTCTCCGCCCGCCCGTGGACGGCGCTGCTCCAGCGCGCCCGCGCGCTCGGCGAGGTCGCCCAGAAGGAGGTCGAGGACCGCGTCGCCTCAGGCGCCGACTACCTCCCCCAGCGCGAGCGCCGCAAGGCCGAGCGCGAGGGCGGCGTCGAGGCCAAGCGCGCGAGCCGCCGCGCGAGCCGCGGCGCGCTCGACGAGGCGCTGCGCCTCAGCGGGCTGTGGCTGCGCGACGTCGCCTGTGTGCTGGACGGCGCCGAGGACCTCGTGCACGCGACCGACCGCCTGCCCGCGCTGCGCGAGGACGCCGAGGGGCGCAGCGTGCACCGTCTGCGCGAGGGCGTCGCGCTCGTCGACGAGACGCGCGCGACGCTCGCGGTGAACGTCGGCGAGGAGCTGCAGCTCGAGGCGCTCGCCTACCGCCTGGCGCGCGAGCTCAGGGCGTAGCGGGCCCACTGGCCGGCGGCAGCTCCGCCGGCGGCGTCGCCTTCTCGACCTCGGCGTAGTCCGTCTGTCCCAGGTCGGCGAGCCAGCGGCGCATGTGACGGTGCATCTCCTCCGAGCCGACGACGGGCTCCTCGGGCAGCGCGAACTCGCTCGGCACGAGCGCGAACGGGAAGCTCTGCTCGCCGCCCATGCCGCCGTGCGAGCCGACGAGCTCCTCGAACGCGGCGACCTCGTCGCTCTCGGCCCAGTAGGTGCTGTTGACCATGAGGTCCGCGCAGTGGGGGAACTCGTCCGTGCGCTTGACGTGGTGCGCGGCGTTCGGGCCGAACGGCGCCAGCGGGTCCTCACCCTCGATGAGCCCGGTGTCGAGCTCATGGCGCCCGCGCGCGCCGAGCACGACCGCGCCGCGCTCCGCGGACCGCACGAGGACGAACCCGATGCCCTCGTGCTCGAGCAGCGTCGGCAGCAGCGCGGGATAGCGCTCCTCGAAGCGCTCCAGCGTCACACGGCCGTTCTCGCGCGGGAACGAGACGAGCCCCAGGCAGCCGGAGGCCATGACGACGATCTCGGGCGGCTCCTCGCCCTTGGGGGTCGTCGCGGCCGCCTCGATCTCCGCCCTGTGCTCCTTGCGGTCGGGGCCCAGCAGCACGGCGTCGTCGACGGTCTGGTGCTTCGTCGCGCGCTTCAGCATGCGGCCGGTGCGCGTGTCGGCCAGGCGCGCCTCGGTCACCGAGGCGTCGAGGAACTGCGAGCCGCTGTCGTGGCCCTCGGTCAGCGCCAGCGACGGCGCGTTGCAGGCGCGCTCGACGACGTCCTCCAGCGACTCGCCGTAGCGCTGCAGGAAGGTCGCACCCTGCGACTGGCCGTGGTCGGCGAGGACGACGAAGTGGTAGGGCCGCGGCGCCTCGCGCGCGGCGGCGGCGATCCGCCCGAGCTCGCGGTCGACGTGGCGCAGCACCGTCAGCGTGTCGGCGCGCTCGACGCCGGAATGGTGGGCGACCTCGTCGTAGGCGAGGAACGTCGTGTAGGCGACGGGCCGCCCGGCGGCCAGGTCGCCGATGATCGAGGCGACCTGCAGGTCGCGCTGGATGATCGTCGCCCACGCGCGCATCAGCGCGTAGGTGAACCCGCGCTCGATCCGCGGCTGCACGTCGCGTCGGCGCTGCTGGGAGGCCGCGGACAGCTCGACGAAGACCTCGCGCACGGCGAACAGCGCGGTGCGCAGCACCGAGTACGGGTTGGCGAAGTAGGCGTAGTAGTCCTGGCCGATCCTCCCGCGGCCGCGCTGCAGCGCCGTGGACATCGTCAGCAGCGAGTGCGGCGCGTCGCCGGAGAGGATGTTCGCGCGGCTCGCGCCCTCGGAGTACAGGAGGCCGCGCCCGTCGGACTGGCGGCGCTCGATCTCCGCGGCGTCCTTGGGGTGGTTGGTGACGATCGCGCGCTGCGTCTCCTTCTCCCACCAGCGGAACGCCGGCATGTCGTGGTTGTTGCCGTGCAGCAGGCCCGCCTGGCAGGCGCCGGTCTGCGAGCTCCAGTCGGTCTCCCAGCGCAGCAGGGTGTGCGAGCCCTCGCGCAGCCAGCGCGCCATCGTCGGCGCGTTGCCGTCGCGGATCGCGCGCTGCACGACGGCGTGCGCGAGGCCGTCGATCTCCAGGAAGAACAGGCCGGGCGTGTCGCTCATGCCCTCGATCGGCTTGATCCGCTTGCGCACGACGTTGCGGAAGAAGAAGTCGTCGTCGTCGATCGCGAGCAGCGAGGTGACGAACGTCGTCGCGAGCGTGAGCCCGAACGCGACGACGATGCCGCTGGCGACGTTGCGGATCTCGATCGACGGATAGATCGCGGCGACGAGCGCGATCAGCGCCCCGTTGAGCACGAGGACGCCGAGCCCGAGCGTCAGGACCGTGAACGGCAGCGCGATGCGGATCACGAACGGCCACAGCAGCGCGTTGAGCAGGCCGATGATCGCCGCGGCCACGAACGCCGCGCCCGCGTTCTTGATGTTGAACCCCGACATGACCGCGGCGAGCAGGTAGAGCGTCGCCGCGTTGACGATCCAGATGACGATCACCCGCAGGAACGGGAAGCGCCGCCCGAAGGCCTGCTCGCTGGGGATCTCCACCGGCGTGGCGTCGCTCATGGCGGGGACCCTAACGGCGAACCGCGGGCTGCGCCCCGCCCGTTTCGGCGGAGCTACTTGATCGTGTTGCTCGCGGCCAGCCCGATCACGAGCAGGCCGACGATCACGCGGTAGATCACGAAGATGTTGAAGTTGTGCGTGCGCACGTAGCGCAGCAGCCAGGCGATCGTCAGGTAGCCGAAGATGAACGCGAAGATCGTGGCGATGATCGTCGGGGCGACGCCGGCGTGGTTGCTGCCGCCGCCGATCTTGCGCAGCTCGAAGAGCCCGGACAGGACGACGGCGGGGATCGAGAGCAGGAACGAGTAGCGCGTCGCGGACTGGCGCGTGAAGTTGCGAAAGAGGCCCATCGAGATCGTCGCGCCCGAGCGGCTGACGCCCGGGATCAGCGCCGCGGCCTGCGCAAAGCCGATCGTGACGCCGTCGCGCAGCGTGATCTCCGGCAGCTGGCGCTCGCGCGTGCCCGCGCGGTCGGCCGTGTAGAGCACGAGGCTGACGATCACCATCACCGCGCCGATCAGCTCCAGCGAGCGCAGCTGGTGCTCGATCACGTGGTTGAACGCCAGGCCCAGGACGGCGACGGGGATCGTGCCGATGATCAGGTACCAGCCCAGGCGCGCCTCGGTGTCCTCGCTGCGCCAGAGGCTGCGGTCGCGCAGCGACCCGATGAACGCGTGGAAGAGCAGCACGAGCTCGTGACGGAAGTAGACGAGCACGGCGGCCATCGTGCCGAGCTGGACCACGGCGGTGAACGCGGCGCCCGGGTCCTTCCAGCCGGCGAGCGCCGGGACGATGCGCAGGTGCGCGGTGCTGGAGATCGGCAGGTACTCCGTGAGCCCCTGGACGATGCCCAGGACGATCGCTTCGAGCGCTGACACCGGCGGAACCGTACTTCGTCAGGGGGTCGCGATCGGCCCGAGGTCGGGCTCGTGCCCGCACAGGTCGAAGGCGCGGAAGGCGTTGAAGCGCTTGTGCAGCGGCCCGTGGAAGTCGGCGCTGCCGGTCGTCCGCAGGCCCAGCTCGCGCGCCAGCTCGACGAGCAGCGTCGTCTGCGGGCAGGTGTGCGTGACGTAGAAGGCCTCGACGCCGTCCATCCCGCCGGCGGCGAAGCGCGTGAGGGTCGCGCGGACGTCGTCGTCATCGTCGACGTCCCAGAAGGGGTGCGCCCAGACGGCGAGGCCGCCGGCGCCGTGGATCGCCGCGACCGCCTCGCCGATCGTCGGCGTCGTGCGCCGGCGGTAGCCGGGCGTGCCGGGCAGGAGGTAGGCCTCGAGCACGGCGCCCGGGTCGCTGAGACCCTCGGCGCGCAGGCGCCCCGCGTTCGCCGGGTGGTCGAGCACCGCCTGGGCGATGTGCGGGCGCCCGATCGGCCGCGCGGAGGGCGGCGCCTGCGGCAGGTCGAGCTCCAGCCCCTCGTCGCGCAGGGCCTCGGTCATCCGCAGCGCGCGGGTGTGCCGGTCGACGCGCCAGGCGGCGAGCGCCTCGAGCAGCGCGCCGTCGGTGTGGTCGATCCGGTAGCCGAGGATGTGCAGGTCGTCGTGGACCCCGTCGAGCGCGCTGATCTCGACCGCGGGGACGACGGTGATGCCCTCGAGCGCGGCGGCCGTCGCCAGCGCCTGGCCGACGCCCTCGACCGTGTCGTGGTCGCTCAAGGCGAGCAGCTCGACGCCGGCCGCGCGTGCGCGCGCGACGACCTCGGCCGGCGGCAGCGAGCCGTCCGAGCACGTGGAGTGCGACTGCAGGTCGAAGGTGGGGCGGGTCATGCGAGCCGCGCTGCGCCCTACTTCGTCGCGTTGCAGGCGGCCATCGCGCCGGCCGTGGCCTCGGCGAGCTTCGGCGGCACGTTCTTCGAGCCCGCCCCGATCAGGGCGATGATCTGCTTGTCGCTGATCGCGCTGCGCAGCTTCTGCTCGACGCAGGTGATCGCGGCGGTCGAGATGCCGTCCTTCTTCAGCGACTCGCTGACGCCCTGCTCGAACTTCTGCCGCAGCACGGAGGCGCTGCCCGAGCCCGAGCTCGTCGCGTTGGCGGCGCCGGAGGTCTGCGCGAAGCAGTCGGTGACGATCGACTTGATCTGCGCCGAGGCCGCGGCCTGGTCGCCCATCGAGCCGTAGGAGAGCGTGCGGAACGACGCGTCGTCGAGCGCGGAGACCTTGTTCGCGATGCACGTCTTGAGGTTCGCCGCGACGGAGCTGTCGTTCTTGACGCCCGCGTCGAACTGCGAGCGCAGGAGCGCGGTCGAGAGGTCGTCCACGCGCCAGCCCTTCTGCTGGCTGACGAGCGAGAGCTGCCCGGTCGCGCCGCTCTGGTCGCCGCCGGTGACGGCGACGACCGCCGTCGCCGTCCCGCCGTCGACCTTGATGTTCGTGACCTTCACGCCCGTCGCCGGCTTGCTCGTCCTGGCGTTCTTCGTCTCGACCGCGATGCACTTGGCCTGGCTGCCGTAGACGCGGGTGACGAAGGCGCTGCTGAACGTCTTGGTGCACAGCACCGTCGGGTCGCTCGTCTTCAGCCCGGTGGTCAGCGTGTCGGTGATCTGCTTGTTCGAGTCGCTGCCGCTGCTCGAGCCGCAGGCGGACAGGACGGCGCTCGCGCCGAGGGCGGCGAGCAGGGCGAGGACGGTGGCGGCACGCATGTCCACGACGATATCCGCGGGTCCGGCCGCAGCGCCGTGCGATGCGCCGCAATACCGCCCGACGGCCAATAGGTAGCACGCTACATAGCGTGCTACCTTGTTGCCGGTGACCAGTGCCGCCATCACCTCCGACGCCGAGCTGCAGGCCTTCGCCGACGCGCTCGGCGATTTCACCCGCGCGACCCGCCGCGCCCGCGGGCGCTACGCCGCCGAGCAGCCGGCCGAGGGCGACGTGCTCGGCGGCCTGACGCTCTCCCAGTACGAGCTGCTCGACACGCTGCTGAACGCCGGTGGCCCGCTGACGGTGCGCGACGTCGCGATCGGCGCCGGCGTGGCCTCGCCAACCGCGACGCGCAGCCTGACGACGCTCGAGCACGAGGGCCTCGTCGCCCGTGAGCGCCCCGAGACCGGCGACCAGCGCTGCGTGATGATCCGGCTGACCGACGAGGGCCGCGCGCGCGTGGAGGCCAAGCGCGACCGCGTCGCGCAGTGGCGCCGCGACGTGTTCGAGTCGCTGTCCGAGAGCGAGCGCGGCCAGGCCGCACGCCTGCTGAGCCGGCTGGCGGCGGCCGTGGACACGCTGTGAGCGCGCGCGTCTGGGGACAGCACGAGCGCCGTTCGAGCGGCGGCGGGCAGTCGCTGTGAGCCTCGCACCCGCGCACGCCGGGCCCGGCGGGTTCGACGCGGGCCGCGCGAGCCCCAACCGCACCCTCTTCATCCTCGCGCTCGGCGCGCTGGCGTACACGCTCGCGCAGACGATGATCGTGCCCGCGCTGCCGCAGATCCAGCGCGATCTGCACACGACGGCCGCGAACGTCACGTGGCTGCTGACCGCGTTCCTGCTGGCCTCGTCGATCACGACGCCGATCGTCGGGCGCTTCGGCGACATGTACGGCAAGGAGCGCATGCTCCTCTTCGCCCTCGTCGTCTTCGGCCTGGGCAACCTGATCGCCGCGTTCGGCCACACGCTGCCCGTGTACATCGTCGGGCGCTCGGTGCAGGGCGCCGGCGGCGCGATCCTGCCGCTCGCGATCGGGATCATCCGCGACGAGTTCCCGCGCGAGAAGGTCGCGACGGGCATCGGGACGATCTCCGCGATGTTCGGCATCGGCGGCGGCATCGGCCTCGTCGTCAGCGGCCTGCTCGTCGACGGGCTCGGCGTCGACTCGATCTTCTGGCTCGGCGTGATCGCCTCCGTGATCGCCGCGATCGCGACCTGGCGCTTCGTCCCCGAGTCCCCCGTGCGCGTGCAGGCGCGCATCGACTACCTCGGCGCCGCGCTGCTGACCGTCACGCTCGTCGCGCTGCTGATCGGCGTCAGCGAGGGCAACTCGTGGGGCTGGACGTCGGCGAAGGTGCTCGGGCTGTTCGCCGCGGCGATCGTCTTCGGCGTGGTCTGGGCCTGGCACGAGCTGCGCACCGTCGACCCGCTGGTCGACCTGCGGCTGATGCGCGAGAAGGCGATGTGGACGGTGAACCTGTCGGCCTTCGCGATCGGCTTCGCGATGTTCGGCTCGTACATCCTCATCCCGCAGCTCGTGCAGGCGCC